>NZ_CAUVXI010000204.1:0-9870 GCF_963555845.1 Protofrankia sp. Cas8
TGGTGTGTCCGCGGTCAGGGACCTCTACGGCACCGTTCAGAATGAGGGTGCCAGCAAAGGCATCCTGGTATCGACTTCCGGTTACGGGCAGAGTAGCTACCAGTTCGCGAACGGCAAGCCGCTTGAGCTCATCGACGGCGCCAACCTGCTCTACCTCCTGGCCGAACACGCCGGCATCGAAGCCCGTATCGCTGCCCCTGACGGGTGGCGTGATCCGCGCAGCGACACCCCTCCTGCCGCTTCCGAGTAGATGCGGAGGCGGTGATGTGGCAGCGGTGGTGTTCCTGTTTCTGGCAGGCTGATGGGTATGGCGGGGGTTGCGGTGACCGGGTCTGCGCCCAGGGCCAGCAGCGAGTGCAGCCAGCCCGCCGAGACCGTCACCTCGCACAGCTCGACGAGCGCTTCCCGGGTCCGCTCGACCGGCAGGTGCTGGCGGACCAGGAAGGACAACGCGAGCGCGCGCAGCTGCGGCCCGTAGGACACCGGCGCCCCGGGCATCCCGTCCGGCCGGGCGGCCACGTGGCGGCGTCCGCAGCCGCACGCGACCTGGTAGAGATCGTGCTGGGTCACCCCGACCCGTGCCGGGGTGAGGTCGTGGGACTGGTGCGAGCGGGCGATCCCCACCACCGCCGCGTCCGTCACCGCCGGCAAGATCGACACCTTCCTCGGGGAACGCTACCGGCGCATCGCCCGCCACCGGGGCAAGAAGAAAGCCCTCGTCGCCGTCGGCCGCTCCATCCTCACCATCGTCTGGCATCTGCTGTCCGACCCCGACGCCCACTTCAAAGACCTCGGCGCCGACTTCTACGACACCCGCATCGACCCGGAACGCCGGAAACGCAACCACATCCGCCAACTCGAAGCACTCGGCTACACCGTCACCCTGAACCCCGCCGCCTGACCCACCCACCGTCACCACCAGCGGGCAACCGCACCGGTGGGCGCCAGCCTGCCCACGTCCCAGTCGATTTTCGGATCAGGCCCGGCACCCGTGCGGCCATGGCACCACGGGATGATCAATGCGCCGTCGGGTAGTACCGCAGTACCGGCCCGGACCGCGAGGGCGCCGCCCACTGGTGTTGACGGGACCGACCCGACGGTGTCACGGCACCAGGACGATCTTGCCCGCGGTATGGCCGGTCATGATCTGGCGGTGGGTGGCGGCGGCTTCGTGAAGCGGGTAGGTATCGGCGATCAGGATGCGCAGTCGCCCGGCCGCCGCAGCTTCGGTGAGATGGAGGCGGGCGGCGGCGCGGATTACTGTCCCGGGGTCTGCGCCGGGCCCACCGCCGAGGAGTTGATGCCGGCCTGGGCTCCGCGCTGAAATGCCGCGATGGTGGCGATGCGGGAACGGTCCGCGACAAGTTCCACCGAGACGTCCACCGCCTCGTCGGTGCCCACAACGTCGATCGCCGCCTGGACCCCGTCCGGTGCCACGGTGCGCACGCGTTCGGCCAGGCCCGGTCCGTACGCGATCGGAACAGCGCCCAGGCCGCGGAGTAGGTCGTGCTTGGCAGGGCTCGCCGTTGCCAGGACGGTGGCGCCACGCGCCACGCGCCACGCGCCGCCGCCAGCTGCACGGCGAACAAGCCGACGCATCCCGCGGCGCCGTGGACCAGGACCGACTCGTCCTTGCGCAAGCCGATCGCTTCCAGAGCGTGCACGGCGGTGACGCCCCCGACCATCAGGCCACCGGCCTGCTCCCAGGACAGGCTCGTGGGCTTCGGCGCCGAGCCGCATCGGCAGACCCGCCGGGTCGGGTTCCGAAGGCCCCGCTGTACATCTTGTGGTCGACGGGATTGACGCCGGCGGCACGGACCGCGATGCGCACCTGGCCCGGCCCTGGGTCTGGGACAATGACGTCAATCATCGACAGCACCTCGGGACCGCCGTATGCGGTTGCCACCACTGCCTTGCTCACGGCAGGAGCCAACTCCGCGCCGGAGCGCTCGTTTCCGGACACTGTCATCCTTCCCGGGCCGCGTCAGCGACCTTTTCCAGCAAGGTCCTGAGCCGGGCGGTATTGGCACGCCCCAGATCCTCGATGATCTTGTTCTCGACCTCGGCGACGACGGCATCGGCACGGCGAAGAACCTCACGGCCGGCGTCGGTGAGGTGTAGCTCCTGCACGTGGCGGTGGCGTGGATGCGATCGGCGCTCCAGCTGGCCCCGGCTTTCCAGCCGGTCCGCCAACGAGGCCACCGCTTGCGGTGTGACGTTGAGGCGACGGGCCAGCTCCGCACCGGTGAGGCCGGGATCGGAATGGACGCTGATGAGCAGGGTGTAGTGCGCCACCGGCAGGCCCAGCGGCCGCAGCCGTTGCTCCTTAAGGGCCTGCACGGCGAGTTCCGCCCGCCGTAATGCCCACGTCACCCGATCCAGCGCGTCAGCGGATACCGGATCCTGATCATTACCTTCCACGCCGACAGAGTATGGCGCTGGGGTTCCATCAAACGCTTTGCCACCGCCAAGCCCTTCGGCCTCCGTCGGCGGGTGTCGCGCCATGGCGCTCTCGTCTCCTCCGCCTCGTCGGGCATCCGGGCCTGTCGGCTTGGCGTCCCGACCGGCCGGTCAGTCAGTTGATCTTCGTGGTGTCGTCGGCCAGGAGCCGGTCTCGGACGGCGGCCAGGGCGTGCGCCATCGCGCCGGCCGGGCGGTCGAAGGTCGAGGCCGACAGTTGGGCGGGGCCGGTCTTGGCGGAGAAGGAGTGCGGGTAGGCGAACTCCCGCAGTCCTTCTCCGCCGTGTTTGCGTCCGTAGCCGCTGTCGCCCCGGCCGCCGAACGGCAGTGCGGGGTTCATCGAGAACACGAGGACGTCGTTGATGCTGGTCATGCCGGCGCGCAGGCGGCGGGCGATGGCTTCGCCGCGGTCGCGGCTGAACACGGCGCTGCCCAGCCCGTACGGCCCGGCGCTCGTCCATAGCGCGGTAGCCCTCGGCGACCTGGTCGAGGGGCAGGGTCAGGTCGAAGACTTTGCCGGGATCGATCCGGCCGGCCAGTACCTGGCCGATGAGGTCCGACAGGAAGGCGCGTACCGGGGCCGGGCCGCCGCGCAGTCCGACGTGGGAGCAGAACAAGTCCTCGCCGGGGATGGTGACGTCGTGTGGGACGCCGACGAAGCCGCCGATGCCGCCGATGCCGCCGGTCAATGTCGGTCCTGGTACCGGCAGTTTCGGTGCGCGAGGGCTACAGGGTGGCGTCGCGGGGTGGCGGGTTCATGCCCGCAGGACGATCTTGCCCTGGACATGGCCGGTTTCGATGAGCCGGTGCGCCTGGGCGGCGTCGGCGAGGTCGAGGACCTCGGCCACCTCGGGAACGAGGGCCTTCGCTGCGGCGAGGCGGGTGATCCGGTCGAGCCAGGCCCGCTCCGTCCGCACGGCGGTGGTGGCGACGCGGACGCCGGCGGCCTCGGCGGCGGCGCGCAGGTCGTCGACCGCTCCGGTGAGGGCGATCAGGACGCCGCCCGGCCGTGTCGCAGCCAGGGCCTGGCGGCCGGTGCCACCACCGACAAGATCCAAGGCAACGTCGATCGGCTCGGCGGCGAGCGCGGCGAGGGCGGCCGGGTCGGTGTAGTCGACCGTGCGGTCGGCGCCGAGGCCTCGCAGCCAGTCGTGCTTGGCGGCGCCGGCCACCGCCGTGACTGTGGCGCCGAGGTGGTGGGCGATCTGCACGGCGAGGTGACCGACGCCGCCGCCGGCACCGGTGACGAGCACGCGTTGGCCCTTGGCGAGGTGGGTGGTGTCGGCGAACGCCTGCCAGGCGGTCATCGCGGCCAGCGGCAGTGCCGCCGCGGCGGCGTCGGTGAGCGCGTCCGGGGTGGGGGCGAGGTCGACGGCCGGGACGATCGCGTACTGGGCGTAGGCGGCGCCCTCGCGGGGGAAGCGGGCCATGCCGAACACGCGGTCGCCGACGCTCAGGGTGTTCACCTGGATGCCGACCGCTTCCACTGTGCCGGCCAGGTCCCAGCCCGGAGTGAACGGCAACGAGATGACGCCGGCCGCGGCCATCCCCCCGCCGGTGCGGGTCATCACGTCGATCGGGTTGACCCCGGCGAACGCGACGCGGACGAGGACCTCATCGCCTGCCAGCGCGTCCGGGGTCGGTGGGGCCTGGTCGATCAGTTCGAGGACCTCGGGTCCGCCGAACCTCGTCTGGACGATCTTCGTGTTCATGTGGTGCGCCTCTCGGTGTTCACATTTGGGGGATGCCGCTTAGGGGTTCCTGCCGTGGCACCGTCCGGGCCTCCCACACGTTCAGGGCGACCACCACCACGGTGAGCGCCGTCATCGCGGCGAGCGCGGGTATCTGCCCGGTCAACGGGAGCGCCGCCAGGCACAGGGCGGCGGCACTGAGCCTGGCGGTGGACACGGTGCGGAACATCCGCCACCTGGTGTAGCCGAACGTGGCCAGGTAGAGCGCGGCGCCTCCGAACAGCAGCGCTGCGGTGTCGGTGTGCGGGTGCGCGAGTGGGTTCATGATCACTTCGCCGGTGGCGGCGGCGATCGCGATGATGCCGCCAATGAACCCGAGGTGCCCGTACGGCAGCACCGGCCGGATCACATCGATGGCGACCTCGGCGGTGCGCACCGCGTACCGGATGGCGCCGGCGGCGAACACGAAGTACACCCACCACAGTGCGCAGGCCAACGCGAAGGCCGCGGCGACCGCGGCGAGCCGGGCCAGGGTCGCCGGTTGGCGTCCGGCCACCACACCGGTTTCGGCAACCGACTCGCCGAGCGCGATGATCAGGAACAGTCCGAAACGTTCGGGCAGGTGCGACGGCTCGTACGCGATGCGGGTCATGCGCCGCCGAGCAAGGACTGGGACGAACAGGTCCACCCCGGCGGCGAGTGCCCACAGCGCCACCCGTACCCGGCCATCGGTCAGGCCGCCGAGCGCGAGCAGCGGACCGGTGACGAACGCGGCCACCGTGAAGGGATTGAACCCGACGCCGCGGTAGCTGCGCCGCATCAGCGCGTACAGCAGCAGCCGTGCGGCCCAGTAGCTGACCCCGAACAGCAGGCCGCGTGACCGGTACGCCTCGGGTAGCGCCAGGGCCATGAACAGGCCGCACAATCCGACGGCGAACACGGCCAGGCGGGCGCGGGTCCGATCGACGTCGTGCAGGTTGGCGTGCATGGTCATGCCCACCCACGCCCAGTAGATCGGGATGAACACCACCAGCGCCCGCGCCGCTCCCGACCAGGAGTGGTCGGTGTGCAGCAGGCTGGACACCTGCGTGACCGCCACCACGAACACCAGGTCGAAGAACAGCTCGACCCAGGCGACGCGTTTCTCCTGGTCGGACACCAGCGTCAGCTGTGGAGGGCGCGGTCGACGACGAGGCTGTCGGCGGCCTGCTGCAGCCGGGCAAGCTTGCCGTCGCGCAGGGTCCACAGGTGGATGAACCGCACCTGGACGCTCGTGCCCGTCTTGGTCGTCCCCTCATAGTGCCCCAGGGCGATGACGTGCCCGCCGTCGGCGTAGAACTCCTCGCCCACCGGGTAGAAGGCGTCGAACCGCCCGAACAGGGGACCGAAGAAGTCGTTCACGACGCTGTCGAAGCCGTGGTAGACGCCGCCACCGGGGAAGCCGGGCGTGATGTCCCAGACGATGTCCGGGGCCATGATCTCCTGGGCGACGGCCGGGTCACCTTTCGAGTCGTACATGCGGCGGACGACGGCGATGTTGGCTGAAACGGACATGTCATGCTCCTCGACGGGTTGCGATTATGTCCTTGCAGCATGCGGCGTGCGCCGCCGCGGCGGGGAGGGACAGTTACCTCCCTGGATGGATCGCTCCCCGGATGAAACTCTCCCATTCACGGGACGCCGGCGACGCGGAAAGACTGAGCGCAGTGCTGCTTCGGCGTGCACGATCAACACAATTGGCGAAGCCTGAATCAACAATTCCGGAGGACGGCCGTGACAGCAGGCTTCATTGACGTTCACACGCATTTCATCACTGATTCCTACGTCGCTGTCCTCGCCGGGTGTGCACTTCGGCGACGCCGTTGGCGCGCGCCACCCCGACCGACACGAGGGAGACAACCATGGCGAAGATCCTCTACGTGATCACCGCCGCCGACCACTGGACCCTGGCCGACGGCACCAAACACCCGGCCGGCTTCTGGGCCGAGGAGGCGATCGGCCCCTACCAGGTGTTCACGGACGCCGGCTACGAGATCGCGGCAGCGACCCCGGGCGGTGTGCCGCCCACGGCCGACGCGCTGAGCCTCACCCCCGATTTCAACGGCGGCCCCGACGGCGCCGAACGGATCAAGGCCGTACTGCGCGAGGCGACCGAGCTGGCGCACCCGATGCGCATCGAAGAAGCCGACCACCGCCACTACGACGCCGTCTTCTACCCCGGCGGCTGGGGGCCCATGGAGGACCTGCCCGACAACGCCGAGTCCGGCCGGCTGCTCACCGAGCGGCTCGCCTCCGGCACGCTCATCGCTCTGGTCTGCCACGGACCGGCGGCACTGCTGGCCACCGCCGACGCCGACGGCAAGTCCCCGTTCGCCGGCTACCGCCTCACCGCGCTCAGCAACGCCGAGGAGATCCAGAACGGCCTGGCCGACCGGGCGAAGTGGCTGCTGCAGGACCAGCTCGTCGCACTGGGCGTCGACTACCGCCAGGGCGAGCCGTACCAGCCGCACATCGAGGTCGACCGCAATCTCTACACCGGCCAGAATCCGGCCTCCGCCGTTCCGCTGGCCTGGGAGATCGTCAAGGCCCTCAGCTGACACGGGAGTTCTGACGTCGTTTCGGTGGCCTTCGGTGTGCATGCCCAGGCCGCCGAGCCGTCCCGGGAAGGGCCAACGAGAGGTAGCGTGTCCGTGAGAACATCTCCCCCCGCTGCGCAGAAATCCGGTACGAGGCTGACAGTCATGACCCGTGATCCAAGCCGTAACGACCTCGGCGAGTTCCTCAAGGCCCGCCGCAGCGAGCTGAGCCCCGCCCACGTCGGCCTGCCCGCGGGCGGCCAAGCCAGGCGGGTGACCGGCCTGCGCCGGGAGGAGGTCGCCCGGCTGGCCGCGATCAGCATCGACTACTACTGCCGACTCGAACAGGGCCGCATCCAAGCGTCCCCGTCGGTGCTGGCCTCACTTTCGGAGGTGCTGCGCCTGGACGAGGACCAGCGCGCCTACCTCTACCAACTGGCCAGCCGGGACAGGCAACGCCGGTACCACCGTCCCACCCACCACGAGGTTCAGCCGCAGCTGCGGCGGATGCTCGACGACATGACGCGCACCCCCGCCTTCGTCATCGGCCCCCGCACCGAGGTCGTCGCGTGGAACGCCATGGGTGCCGCACTGATCACCGACTTCGGGAAGATCCCGGAGAACCAGCGTTACTACATCTGGCTGCTGTTCACCGACCCGGCCATGCGCGACCTCTACGCCGACTGGGAAGGCATCACCCGCCTGGCCATCGCCCAGATGCGCATGCACAACTCCACCAACCCCGGCGACGCCCAACTCAACGCCCTCATCGAGGAGCTGTCGGCCCACTACCTCCAGTTCCGGCAATGGTGGGCAGACCACCAGGTGGCCACCCGCGGCACCGGGACCAAACACCTGCACCACCCGGTCGTCGGGGACCTCACCCTCGACTGGAACGCGGTCACCTGGGCCGCTCAGCCAGACCTCCAGATCATCGTCTGGACCGCCGAAGCCGGCAGTCCGTCCAGCGATGGCCTGCAACTGCTCGCCGCCTGGGCCGCCGAAGACGCCGATCGCAGGGGCACCTCGAGCGTCGGCTGACCCGTCGGCCCCCGGCGCGTCATCTGCCCGACCGCGCCAAAAACCACCACGGGCCTCACCGGCCATTGCGGAACTCCATGAACTGGTGGACCGTCTGACCCTGGAACAGGCTGGTGCAGTTCGGGACGTCGTGCGTCACCTTGTGAGTTCGGTGCCGGCGGGTGAGCCAGCCGCTGAGGATCAGGATGGAACCGTTGCCGAGCAGCCGGTGCGTCGCCTGTCATTCGCAGGCATGCTTCACAGCGGCCGAGGGGATCTTGCTGTTCGGTCTGAGGAGATCATCCGTGCGGAGCTGGGGCGTCCCACGTGATGGTGGTCGACACAGGGCCGCTTGTCGCGGCTCTTGATGCCGACGACGCTGATCACGAGCGATTTCTGGACCTGTTGGAGCGTTATGCCGGGCCGTTGCTGGGCGGGTTCAAACGGTCGTAGCGACGCTCCGATAGGATGATCTCGGCAACGTCGACAGACTGGATGGTGGATGGCCCTGCGCGAGCTGTCGAAAATCGAGGAGCGGGAAATCATCTCCCGAGAACTGAGCCGGCACAAGTCGATAGAAATGTTCAACGATCTGCTGGAAAGGCATGTGTCGCCTTGACCGCTTGATTCCGCCGGTCAGCAATACTTGGGTCGAGGCGACGAAGACTCACATGCGCCAGCTCATGCGCCGGTCGTACGGTCTTCATTCACCCGCGACGATGATCGCCTTGATTACCCTTACCCGAGGCGGGCTTGAGATTAACCTCCCCGGCCGCAATTCGTGATTGATGATCAACAACCCATTAACACGTCAGGAGAGGGCGTGCCGCCTCAGCTTGCGCGAGGATGGGCCTCCAGCTCGTCGAGGAAGACCTTGAACGTTCCAACACTGTCGCGAATGACCAAGTCGCCAGCGATGATACATCATCGACACCACTTCTTCTGACAGTGAGTGAGGACTCTGGTCGGTTCCGGCCAAGAGTAAGATCGAATTTCTTATAATTCATCCCCATCGTGATTGCAGGAGGTAGCGGGCCCGCCCCATGGGCGTGGCCCGCACTTGCTTATGGACATCATGGTAAGATTCCAATGTTTCATCGCGGAGAAGATGGTTCCGTATCTGTCCGACGGTCCGCCTATGCTCAAATCGATCCTCAGAGTGAGGGCGGGGATCAGGATGACGGAAGATCTTGATCCGTATAATTCCGCTCTCGCCCCCGTGTGGCCCGTTGTTTCGGTCACGGCTTTTATTGTTTTCATTTTTGTCTACGTAATTATTCACGCCCTTGTTTCGAGAGGGATTTCGTCCCTGGTGGGAAATGCTGGATTCGCCCTTTCCTGTGGAATTTTAGCGTTTCAGGTAATTATTAATATTCGGCGTAAATTCACTAAATTTATTGACCGTAAACTGATTAAACTGCTTTTTCCGATCGCTTTTCCGTCAATTCTTGACTTCGGTATTATTGCTGTCATGGCAGTGCCATTCTATTTTCTTGGACCGGCTCGTTAAGGGGCGTCCGGGGCTGCTGTGACGGGACAAAAATGTCGGTATGCTGGTCGGTATCGGACGTTCTTGGCGTGAGAGAACCCGTGAACCAGTGAGGCCGCCTCGGACTGCCATGCCGGGTCGCTGCGCTGGCGGGCCGGTGTAGCCGGACCTTCACCGCCTCCAGCGGCAGGCCCACATGCTGATTGAGAACGAGCACCTCCGACTTCTTCCTGCCTGGCCGGTACCGAATTTCCGCCGATGAATGGAAGTGGATCATGCTAGATGCCGCATTCCATGTTTTGCTGATCGACAGGGCCTCAATGACGCCCGGTGGCCCTCCCGTGCCCACCCAAAGAGACGTGGGACATCTACCCGATCCTGACGACTTCGGTGAGGACGAGTGGCAATGCCACTGACGCTAAGTCGATCAGGCTGCAATCTGGGGGTTCAGCGGGTTGGCGAGTCTGATCGTGGGCGGGGCGTCGTGGCGGGTGCCGCGCTGGCCGGGCTTCTTGACGGGGAACTGGTTGTGCCGGGCTCGGCGGACGACACGGGGGAAGGTACGTTCGCGGCGGGTGTTGAGCCTGTCGGGCCGGGTGATGTCCGCGGCGAGCAGCCGCAGCACGCGGTGATG
>NZ_CAUVXI010000205.1:0-9861 GCF_963555845.1 Protofrankia sp. Cas8
CGCTCACGGAGCGTGGCAGACCGTTGCGGGGAATGGCTCACTGGGCTCTCGCCATCGCGACCCGCGAGGAGCTGGCAACCCGGATGAGGATTCTGCGCGCACTCAGCCGTACCGTACTGGTCTGCGGCGAAGGCGGGCGCCGAGAATGCGCCGACTAACGCGACGGTCAAGAAGGCCAGAAAGATTCGCGTCAGCACGATCCCACAACCCCGACTCCGAACTGCGTGACCCGCCACAGCCCGTCGGTGTGCTTTTTCACCTCAGCGACGATCCGGCGCATGCCCCCCGGGGTGCTGTCCAACAGCGAACCATCGGTCCGGTACTGCAACCAGTTCCGGCTGTCGCTGCAATCCGAAATCATCACCGTCGTCGGCCCGTCTTCCGGGCTCACCGATGTCACCTGCGGGTTGTTCACCGGCTCGCCCTTCGCGACAACCCCATTCAGATGGTCGGCGTACAAGCCGCCGGTGAGCACCTGCAAAGCCGAACCGGAGGCGTAACGGGAGAGGTAGGGCGCCTGCCAGTCCGCCGTGTGACTGGCCTGCACGTCCGCCTTCCACATGCCCAGATAGGCGGCGACCGCCTCTTGCCGCGGGCTATCCGTTGGCGATGTCGGCGACGGCGCGGTTGATAGCACAGGTGACGGCACGCTGCCGCTGGCGCCTTCCGGTCTGTCCGTAGAGCCGTCGTTGGAACTGCACGCGACGAGGACTGCTGCGGCGACGGCCAGCAGGAAGCCAGCGCACCGGACGCGCGTCCGGTGCTGCCGCTGTCCTGCCATCCAAGTGCCGACCGCCACAATGCCCACCTCGCAGGCCCGTCCAGGGTAGGTGGTCACCTCACCCGTCAGGGGTAGACCCCTGCACCTAGGATTACCTCCGCAAACCTCCGCATATGAGATCGTCCGCGTTCCAACTTCGCGGTAGGAACGACACTCCAGCACGAATTGATCCAGACGGACTATCCATGTTTAGCCCGTTTGGGCTATACCACCAAAACGGTGGCATAGCCCAAACGGGTGAGGGGAGTGTCCGGTCCAGGTCAGGGTGGCGAGGTCCAGATCTACATGGCGCGCCTCGGGGCGAAGTCCAGTGTTAGGTGGCGAGGCTGTCCGTTCTCACGGAAGCCTGCGGTGTCTCACGGATCTGGCGGCAGCGCTGGTGAATCTCGGGCGGTGTGGCGGATTGGCACGGTATTTGTCGCCTTTGGGATAGCTGTCGTCTCGTTGTAGCTGGCTTGTCTCACTGGATCACTGCCCTGCAATGCTGTCGCCATGAGTGACACACTTGTAATTCAGGGTGAGGCATGGCTCGATGTGGCCGGATCTGGTCTGGGTGGAGGCTGGCCGGGAGGTCCGCCGGCCGCTGATGTCGGTGGCGACGGTGGCGTTCGAGGAGGTGTCGCCGGTGCGTGAGTTCCCCTCGTACCGCGGGCAGCGGCATTTCCCGGGTCTGTACTACTCGGGGGCCTGTAGAAATACAAGTGTAACCCTCCGAGAGTGAGGGCATGCCGTGAGTGACACGATGGTAGAGGTTCCGCCGGCTTCCTTGGAACGAAAGGACCACTTCCTGCTGGTAGGTGGTCGTGGGTACTGCGCGAGTCGCACCACGGTCGTGATCTTCATGGGCGGCAGGATGCTGCGACATGGCGGATCTGCCGGTGCTGAGCGGTGGTTCGGCTGGTGCCCTGTCTGATGGCGGTTTCGAGGTCAGCTATGTCGCCGATGGCGGGGCGGAGCAGCGGGTGCTGCTGGTGGACGCGCGGTCGGTGCTGTTGGAGGAGGCGGCGCCGGCGCGGCGGTTCCGGTCGGTCAGGACTCAGCGGCACTTTTCCGGTCTGTGGTGGTCGGCGACGGTCTGCCGGCATGTGGGGTATGAGTCGTGGCTGGAACGTGATCACCTGATGCTGTTGGACTTCGACCCGGCGGTGGTCGGGATCGCCTCTCAGCCGTTCTGGCTGTCCTGGGTCGCTCCTGCCGGCGATGCCTACAGGCACGTGCCCGACTATTTCGCCCGGCGTGCGGACGGGTCAGCGGTGGTGGTCGACTGCCGGCCGCCCGATCGGATCGGGCCACGAGATGCGGTGAAGTTCGAGGCGACGAGGCAGGCGTGCGGGCTGGTCGGCTGGGAGTACCGGCTGGTGGGGGCACCGGAGCGGATCGCGGTCGGCAACGTGCGGTGGCTGGCCGGCTATCGCCATCCTCGTCACCGGCTGGCCGAGGTTGCCGCGGTCCTGCGGGACGTCTTCGCGCGGCCGGCGCGGCTGATGACCGGGGCCGAGCGTGCCGGGGACCCGGTGGCGGTGTTGCCGGTGCTCTTCCACCTGCTGTGGCGGCAGGAGCTGACGGTGGATCTGTCGGTGCCGTTGCACGCGTCGGCGCTGGTGACGGCGGCCGGCTGATGGCTGCCATGCCGCAGGCGGTGCTGCGACCCGGCGACTGGGTGTGTTACCAGGGCGGGGAGCATCAGGTGGTGGGCTTGGCCGGTACGTCGGTGCGGCTGCGCTCGACCGCGGGCGCCGAGACGGTGGTGTTGGCGTCCTACCTGATGGCCTCGCCCGACTTCGTGGTCATCGGCGCGACGCCAGTACCGGCGGTGGAGCCGTTCGGGTTGCTCGACGGGCTGCCCGCCGGCGTGGTCGCCGCGGCGAGGGACTGGCACCGCCATGTGGTGGAGGTGGAGACCGGGCTGCCGCCGGACGCGGCACCGGGCACGCCGTCCATGCCGGCCTACGACCCGGCGACGCGCACGCTGCGGGAGCGTGAGCAGGCGAAAGCGGCCGAGCTGGGCGTGGGTCTACGCACCGTCGAGCGGATGCGGTCCCGCTACGCCGGTCAGGGGCTGTGGGGCTTGGTGGATCAGCGCGCGGTGCGGACCTGGGAGGCCACCGGCCGGGTCGATGCCCGGCTGGTGGCCGTGATCCGGGAGGTCCTCGACGCGGAGACGGACGTGTCGACGGGCACCCGGTCCCGGCTGATTCGCCGCGTGACGAAGGCCGTCGAGGACCTCCACGGGCCCGGGGTGGTGCCGCTACCGGGCAGGAGCACCTTCTACACGCTGATCGACCGGCTGGCCGCCGGCCGGCACACGTTCGGTTCGGCGGTCACCCGCCGGCAGACCGCGAACCGGCCGGCCGGCCCGTTCACACCGACGGTTGCCGTCCGTCCCGGTGAGCAGGTGCAGATCGACTCCACGCCGCTCGACGTGCTGGTGCTGGCCGGCTCCGGGGTGGCGGTCCGCGCCGACCTGACCATCGCGGTCGATGTCGCGACCCGCACGATCTGCGCTGCGGTGCTGCGCCCGGTCGGGACGAAGGCCGTCGACGCGGCGCTGCTGCTGGCCCGGATGCTGGTCCCCGAACCAATGCGGCCGGGTTGGTCGACCGCGTTACGGATGGCGGCGTCGCGGCTGCCGCACGCCCGCCTGGTCGAGATCGACGCCCGGATGGAGCTGGCTGCCGCCCGGCCGGTGATCGTGCCGGACACCATCGTCATTGACCATGGCAGGGTGTTCGTCTCCGACACGTTCACCCGCGCCTGTGAACGGCTTGGGGTTTCGGTGCAGCCGTGCCGTCCGGGCACCCCGACCGACAAGGCGATCGTGGAGGCGACCTTCGGTTCGATCAACTCGCTGTTCTGCCAGCACGTCGCCGCCTACACCGGTCCGAACCCGACCCGTCGCGGAGCCGACGTCGAGGCGGCGTGGACCGTGGGTGAGTTGCAGGATCTGCTGGACGAGTGGCTGATCGTCGGCTGGCAGCACCGGCCGCACGACGCGTTGCGCGACCCGGCGTTCCCGCGGCAGGCGATGTCGCCGAACGACAGGTACGCGGCCCTGGTCGCCGCGGCCGGCTACCTGCCGCTGACGTTGTCCGGGGAGGACTATCTGGAGCTGCTGCCGGTGGCCTGGCGACAGATCAACGCCTATGGCATCCGGATCGCCTACCGCACCTACGACAGCCCGGACCTGGGTCCCTGGCGGTTGCAGCACTCCGGGGTCGCAGCCAAACGGGGCCTGTGGGAGATCCACTACGATCCCTACGATCTGTCCTACGTGTTCGTCCGGACCTCGACGGGCTGGATCACCGTCCCGTGGACCCATCTGCCGATGGTCGCCGCGCCCTTCGCCGATTTCACCTGGCGCCACGCCCGCCGGCTGACCGCCTCGGCCGGGCGAGACGACACCAACGAGACCGACGTCGCCCGCGTCCTCGACGACCTGCTCACCCGCGCCCAAAGCGGCCCGGGACACCCGGTGGACCGGGCCACCGCCCGCGTCGCGGCGCGCACCCGCGTGGCCGCCGCCTCCCACCGGCCCCCGCCGACGGACGCCGGCCTTGACCCCGACACGGGGGCGGGTGAGTCGGTCGGCCAGAGCAGGCCGTCGGTGACGGCGGTCGTCCCGCTCGGGATCTTTGATGTCGACGCTGAAGCGGACCGGTGGAGATGACGGATTCCGCCCACACCATGCAACTGCCCGACCGCCTCACCGAGATAGCAGCACGCCCCGACAACCCGCTGACCACCAAAGAGGGCTGGTGGCGGTTCGTCGACCACCAGCCTCAACCGCCGGCCCTGCTGGACAACGAGGCGCTGGCAGCGTTGTCCCGAAACGGCAGATCGACCTACGACGACGCCCGCCGCGACTACCACGCTGACCTACCGCTGGTGAACACTCCGACGATCCGCCAGGTCGTCAACACGGCCCGGCTGCTGATGCAGCTCAACCGGGACCAGTTCATCGCCCGCCGTGGCGTCATCGTCTCGGGTGCCTCCGGCACCGGGAAGACCACCGCGCTGACCCAGCTCGGCCGCACCCACGAGCGCCACGTCCGCCGACGGCACCCCGCAGATCGTTACCGGCTGCCGGTCGTCTACGTCACCGTCCCGCCCGCGGCGACGCCGCGGATGCTCGCCGTCGAACTCGGCCGTTTCTTCGGCCTCACCTTCACGGCTCGGGCGAACATCACCGACATCGTCAACGCTGTCTGCGCGACCGCCGCCCACACCAGCGTCGACCTGGTCCTCGTCGACGAGCTCCACAACATCTCCCTGACCACACGGGCCGGCGCCGAGGTCTCCGACCAGCTCAAGTACTTCGCCGAGCGGCTGCCCGCGACATTCCTCTATGCGGGCATCGACGTCGAAGCCCAGGGCCTGTTCGCCGGCACCCGCGGCCGGCAGATCGCCGGCCGGTTCACCGTCATCCCCACCGCCTCCTTCGCCTACGGCACCACCGACCAGCGCGACACCTGGCGGGCGCTGATCGCCACCCTCGAGGAAACGCTGCGCCTGCACGCCCACACCCCCGGCACGCTCGTCGCGTGGGACGAATACCTCCACCAGCGCAGCAACGGAATGATCGGCAGCCTGTCCCAGCTCATCCGCGGGGCGGCGATCCTCGCGATCGAGACCGGCGCCGAGACCATCACCCGAGAGCTGCTCGACTTGGTGCCGGTCGACTACGCCGCCGAACGCGCCACTGCCTCACCCCAACGACGAGCGACGCCGCCCGCTTCTGCGGCCAATACCTCCGGCTGATGCGCTGTCTGCCCATGGCGGTCCCGCCGGCCCAGCACGAGATCGTCACCTCCTACATCGCCCGGCTCGCCACCCTGCATGGACTCGACAGCGACGAACTCTGGGAACAGATCAGCGTCCCGCGCACCCACCGGCGCAGCGGCAGGAACGTCGTCCCCGACCAGCTCGCCGCGCTCACTGGCCGCCCCGTCGAGCTCCTCGCCGCCGCGCTGGTCGAGCTCCGCCCACGGCCGGACTGGCCGGCCCTGCGGCACACTCCTCAGCCTGGCTGCCCGTGCTGCGCTGCCCGCCACCCCGGAGGCCCGGTCATCCAGCTGCTTCCACACCACCGCTACGTCTGCACCCGCCACCGCCGCTGGATCGGCCCACCCGACATCGAGCAGCGCGGTCCGATCCTGGACGACCTGCCCCAGACCTCGTCCGCGCCCAGCATCGTCACCAGCGACTGGTCCAGCGTCACGGCTGGCTGACCGCCTACGGCGCGCTGCTCACCGGGTTCGTCCTCTGCAGCCGCACCTGGATACCCGGAAACACCGACAATCGATGCCGGACATGGGAACGCCGCGCCCGCGTCCTCATCCCGCCCGGAACAGAAGCAACCACGTTCAGTCCATCCAGGCTCTTCGCCGCCATTTACCCCGAAGCCGTCGACATCGCCGCAATTCTCACCTCGGCCGAGTGGCGCCAAGTCGTCTCCGGCAGTACGCACCAGCAGCGGTATTTCGCCGCAGAGATCGGCCGCCGCACCGGCCAGCCCAACTACCGCCCCTACCAGCCTCCCCAACCAGCCGACGACGGGCCGCCCGCCGACCCGGTCGCACGCTGGTTCCAGACTGGCAGCGGCCGGCTTCCCATCCGACCGCTGACTCTCTTCACCGACACACGTCTTCGCCGTCCCCCCAGCCGCGTCACCGCGACAAGCCGAGCAATGCTGCGCGGACACGATAATCGGACCGGCTGGTTCGCCCGTGACCGCGACCCGCGCCACGCCCTCCTCAGCCACCAGCACCTTCGACCCGCCCTCACCAACCCGGCAGCCACAACCCCAATCCGCGCAGCTCACCAACCAGCCTGACCAGCCGAACAATCCTTGCATCATTCAACGCGCCAGATAGGTCTGGACAACCCGGCACCCAGCCATCCAGACCTATCTGGCGAAGCCCAGATCAGCCCGCACGGCATTCGCCATCTTCGTCTGGACAGGACAGCTATGACGTCCTTGTTCGCTGCCGCCGAGGGAAAAGCCGCACAGCAGGAGATCCATCGATCGCTTCCCGACTGCCCGACGGAGGATTGCAGCGATCTTCATCCTCGTCCGGATCGCGTGCGGCAAACCGCGCTGAGCCCGAGCCTGTCGGCGTCGCTGACACCGTGGCGACCGCTAACCACCGTGCATGATCCAGCCAAGGTCATCTGCCACCTTGCGATCTCACTCCGGCTGGACGTCGACTGTCAGTCCAACGTCGTCGTGTTACGGGCGGAACCGGTGGCGGTCGGCTCCCTACTGCCAGTCGCCGTGACGTCATCGTGCGAATCCAATGCGCTCCAAGCGTGAACGAACATGCGCACGGGAGAGAAAGAGTGCGAAATTATAGTCTGACTTATCCGAGCTGCGCCAGGGCATCCTTATAGTCTGTAAGTAGCTCCGGCCGGAATCGTAAACATCCGACACCGAGACGCTTGAGATAAAGATCTGAAGCCACCCCTATCGAGAACCAGCAGAGGTCGAGCGGGGTCATCCAATCCATTGCTGTAGTGAATTCGCCAAAGCGGACGGCCGTTCCTAAGTTTTTCCTGTAATGTCTTCCTGTGACTGCGGTGCCGTGCACATATTGAGACGAGATGCGGTAGCCTAAATAGTTCTCACCTCTTCCTTGCTCGTCGAGCATCTCCTTGAGTTTAGGAATCCTCTTTGGCACCGTCACGCCCTCCGGGAGCTTATCTTGTACCGCTTCGATGAATTTCCGAAGGTCATCGGCGATGCCGTTCTTCGATGCTTTTGGGTCAGTTACCTGATCGAAATATCGATGATAAGCTTCCTCTTCCGCAAGTAGGCTAAGCCAGCGAGCCTCCCTCTCGTATGGATCCTCTGGATAGAGCAGCCAAGTTAGCCGAGTGCTCACCTCGAAAGCCACTCTTGCGCAACTTGTTGCTGGGGATATCAACACCAGATCCCGACGGCCAAGCTCCATGACAGCTTCGACGTTCCTCGTAAGGAGATATGTAAGGCTCTTGGCTTCGTCATGCGAGGACCACTTCCCTTCAAAGCGAGGGCGACCGCCGGCTTCGAGAAAAGCGCCGAGAAGTTCCTCAAGAAGATCTACAACGACAAGAACCTGCTTGGTTGGCCTCATTACGGTTGGCCGAGAGCTGTTATCCCCTCCTGGGATGTGTGTGGTGCCCACGAGCAAACTGTAGGAGAGCGCCCATTGCCGCTCGTCGCCGGATGCCGAGATGGTTGCGATGCCTCTCGGACGGCCCACTGTCCGGCCCGTCGCTGCGGCGCGATCATCGAGGTATACCCGTGGTCGGCCAGGGCGGTGACCAGCGCGTCCCCGCCGGGGCCGGCGCCGACCTCGGTGAGCACGACCAGGTCGGCCTGCTCCTGCGCGGCGATCCATGCCGCCTGCCGACGAGCGCGGGCGGGGGGCGGCGTGCTGGGCGTTGAACGTGAGTTGCCGCACCTCCGTGGTGGAGGACGACCCGGGCGGGCCGTCGTGGGGTGAGCAGGGACAGCTGGTCGGCGGTCACGGCTTTTGGCTGTCCCTTTCATCGAGGAAGACCTCACCGGCGGCGTCCAGGTTCTGCTGGATCCGGTTCGCCGTGGCCCGGGCGAAGGCCAGGTCCTCCGCGGTGAGCGGCGCGCCGACGGCGGTCAGGTTCTCCGTAACCTGCCACCCGCTCGATAGGGACTACACCGGGTCAGCCGATGGTGTATTTCTGCCGGCCGTACACGCCGAAGTTCTCACCCTTGCGGTAGAAGGTCGATGCCGACACGGGTGTAGGGGTAGGTGTTGTCGCCCGCCAGCCAGAGAATGTCCGCCGGCTTCCACGAGCAGGTCGTCCGCGCCCTACGCCAGCGGATCAGTAACCTGACGGCCGAGAACACCAGACTCAGCCACGAACTGGCGACCACGCTCGGACAGCTGCGCGACCTATGCCGCATCTGCGGCCCTCAACCGTCCCAGCCGTCCAAGGAGAACGGCGCGCCGCCCTGACACTGCGCGATCCCCGCCGCCGGATAGGCCACGGTGTTCTCCGGGAGCGCGTCCGGGTCCGCCCACAGCAGCCCGCCGCACTTGTCCGGCTCCAGGTTCGTCGGCTCGCCATCCCACCGCGTCGCCTCGAAGAAGAAGCCGATCCGCGCGTCGCCCGAGGCGCCTCGATGGTGCATGACATGCAGGAACCGCAACGCGGCCGGCTCCACCACGACGCCGATCTCCTCCTTCGCCTCCCGGATCACGCCTTCGATCACCGACTCGCCCCGCTCCAGATGCCCGCTCGGCAGGTTGAAGCACCCGTCCCCGAAGCCGGTGTTGATCCGCGTCGCCAGCAAAATCTGGCCCTCGCGACGCAGAACGAGGTGAACATCGACGATGCTGCCATACCGCTCCTTCATATATACCTCCAGAGATCGAGAGCGGAACCGTTTACAGCGAGCGGGTGAAGAGTAAGCCGGCGCGATCACCACCGGTGGGTGCAGGTGCCGTGCCCGAACTGGTCGAGCACCTCGGCGGCGAGCTGGCCGAAGTGCTCGACCGGGTCCCCACCGGCCGGCTGGTCGCGTTCGGCAGCCCGGGATCAGGCAGACCCTTCTGCTCGTCCGCCTCCGCTGGACCTACTCGACCGGCGTGAGGCGGGCGGTCCGGTCCCGCTGGCCTCCTTCGACCCCGACCGGCACGCCTGCGACCACTGGCTGGAAACCCAGGTCGTCCGCCTGCTGGTCGCAATCGCAGCCCTCGACCCAGGGACACCCACCAGCGCCGACACGGTCTGACGAGAGAACCCGACCTCACAATGAGAAACGAGCTGACGGTCAAGATCGGATGGACAGCGGCATGAGAGTGCGGGTTAGTTTTCCGGCAGTCAGAGATCAAAGCAGCTACAACCACCACGGTTCTGTCGCGAGCTGGCGTTCCTCAGGACCACCAGCCTGGCAAGGTCCGCTTCTAGCGGCGGGAACTCCTACGTAGCCGCGCGAGCCAGCCACGCTGTTTCGCCTGGACAGGGGCCTGAGCAGGCCCGGCGTCGCCGTTGCTCTCGATGTCGTTCCGGATCACGTGACGTGTACGCGCCCGGCCTCGCTCGATCTCCTCCCGCGT
>NZ_CAUVXI010000206.1:0-2609 GCF_963555845.1 Protofrankia sp. Cas8
CAGCAACTGCGCTGTTTTGTGGCGGTCGCGGAAGAGCTGCACTTCGGGCGCGCAGCCGACCGGCTGCACCTCACTGCCTCGCCGCTGAGCCGACGCATCCGCGAGTTGGAGCGGGAGCTGGGTGAGGAGCTCTTCGTGCGCGGCTATCACCAGGTCAGGCTGACGCGTTCGGGGCGGGATCTTCTAGAGCCCGCAGCCGACGTCGTGCGGCGCTTCGATGCCCTGCGGGCCCAGCGGCCGGACCGGAGCGCCCGGCCGGCGCGCGACATCGGTGCGGCACCGGTGCTGACGCCGAGCGTCGTGGATCTCGTACTCGGCACCTTCACACGGCTCTATCCCGACATCGAGCTACCGATCACGCTCGAACGGTCGGCCGTGCTGATGGACATGTTGTGCGCACGGAAGATCGATCTCGCGGTCGTGCACCTCCCGGTGACCGACCCGGGCCTGCGCGGGCTGGAGTTGGCCCGATATCGCTACGCGGTGGCTACACGCAGCGATGATGAGCTGGCGAGCCGACGCCGGCTGCGGCTGGCAGACCTGACCGAACGGGAGATGCTGATGCCATCGTCGAAGCTGCAACCGCTCGCCATGAAAAACCTGCGTGATTTCCTCGTCCGGGCCGGAATCAGGCACCTGAACGAACTGCCACACGCCGACTCGATTCACCTCGCGGCCCGGGTGATCCGTACGCGGAGCATCACGCTGGTCGCCGCGGACCCGGACAATCCCAGCACACGTAACTTCGCCGGACCCGACTTCGCGCTTGTCCCACTCGACGAGCCGGATCTTCATTTCGCCGCCGGAGTCGCGTGGCGGGCCGACGACGAGTCCGCCGACCCCATACTCGCCCGCGTGATAGAGACCCTGCGCACCGGCCGGGGCGCGACGCCACTCGTCATATAAGGATCTGTTGCGTACGAGCGCCCGGCAATAGAGATGTGGATCAAGGAGTGTGTCCCAGTCGTATTGCCACATATTGGACACGTAACGTATCATCATCAGGATCGCATGGCCATGCTGAGCGGCCGTCTGGTAACGGAAGGAGACCCACCATGGTCACCGTCCACGATGTCGCCGCCTACATACTCCAGCAGCGGGCACCGATGTCCGCGATGAAGCTCCAGAAGCTCGTCTACTACTCCCAGGCATGGTCGCTGGTGTGGGACGATGCACCCCTGTTCCCCGAGCGGATCCAGGCCTGGGCGAACGGTCCCGTCGTGTACGAACTGTTCGACGCCCACCGCGGCCGCTACACCGTCCAGCACCCGTGGGAACGGGGTAACCCAGAGACGCTGACGGACGACCAGCGGGAGACGATCGACGAGGTGCTCCGCGCCTACGGTGACTTCAGCGCCCGCCAGCTCAGCGTCCTGTCTCACTCGGAGCGGCCGTGGATCGAAGCCCGTCGGGGCCTGGCCCCGTTAGATCGCGGCGCACAGGTCATCGACCCCACCGTGATGATCGATTATTACGGTTCGCTTGCGGACGATGATGAAAACGCCGAGCCGGTACAGGGCTCGGTGGTGCTCGAAGACTGATGGGCAGAAAGCAGAAGAAGACGCCAGAGATCGCGATCCCTGCCCGGAAACAGGGGATACCGAAGCGTGCATCCCGGGTGCCGGGCGCAGTCTGTCGGGCCGGTTCCGTCGCCGGCGCCTCCAGGTGTGGCATCCAGAAGAGGTCATCTCGGGGACGACGGAAGATTTGAGGCAGGGTCTCAGCCTTCGGCTTCACTCAAGGTCGTCGCGTAGCAGGTCCATGAGGAGCCCGTCGTGGAAGCGGCCGTCTGGTCCGCGTTCGTAGCGGCGCATGATGCCGACGGGACGAAAGCCGACCTTCTCGTAGCAGCGGATGGCCCGGGTGTTGGTGGCCGCCGGATCGATCGTGAGCCGATGATGCCCCCGCTGTTCGCACAGGAAACGGGCCACGAGTCTGACCGCCGTCGTCCCCACGCCACGGTCCTGGAACCGGCTGCTGAGGTAGATGTCGATGCCCGCGTGGCGGTACTGCGGGTCGTTCTCCTCGCAGTACTGGATGCCGCCGGCGACCTGGCCGTCCACCTCGATCACGAGCAGGACGGGGCCGCTGGTGCCGAGCAGATCGGCCGTCACCTCATCGGCCGGCGCCGGTTGCCCCCACCAGCGCGCCACCGACTCTTCGGTGAGGATCGCACCCAACGCGGCGACGTCGGTGGGGCGGCCAGGACGGACCGTGACACCGTCACCAGCAAGCAGCGGACGCGTTTGCACAGGCTTCACTCCGATCCGGGGCCCTCTCAAAGGTGATACCACTCAAAACTCCACGGTGACGCCGGACCGGACGACGTCGTCCACTGGAACAGGCCTCGCTGGAATGGCTTCCACATCGACTGCCCGTGGTCAGCGTCGTCGGCTCCGTCGGTGACCACGGGCGCACCCGGCACCCGGGTTACGCTGATCGTCGCAGGGCAACTCCGGTGAGCAGCCGGTGAGCAATGGGGGCGGTTGTGGACGAGCCACAGGGACCGGGGCGGTGACCCAGCTGAGCAACGCCCAGCTCGTGGACGGTGTCCAGCCCGTGGACGGTGCCCTGCGGGCCTGGGCGGTCGCCCATGCCCGCACCGTGGG
>NZ_CAUVXI010000206.1:3139-4707 GCF_963555845.1 Protofrankia sp. Cas8
GGTCGTCGTCACCGAACCGCCGGCCACCCTGACCGGCCATACCGATGAGATCAACTCGGTGGGGTGGGCGGCCGGCCCCGACGGCCGGCTGCTACTGGCCTCCGGCGGCGACGACGCCACGGTGCGGGTCTGGGATCCGCACACCGGCCACCTCCTGCACACCCTGACCGGCCACACCAGCACGGTCGGGTCGGTGGGGTGGGCGACCGGCCCCGACGGCCGGCTACTACTCGCCTCGGGCAGCGCCGACCGGACGGTGCGGATCTGGGATCCGCACACCGGCCACACCCTGCACACCCTGACCGGTCACACCAGCACGGTCGGGTCGGTGGGGTGGGCGACCGGCCCCGACGGCCGGCTACTACTCGTCTCAGGCAGCGCCGACGCCACGGTGCGGATCTGGGATCCGCACACCGGCCACACCCTGCACACCCTCACCGGCCACACCAGCGGGGTCTACTCGGTGGGGTGGGCGGCCGGCCCCGACGGCCGGCTACTACTCGCCTCAGGCAGCTCCGACGCCACGGTACGGATCTGGGATCCGCACACCGGCCACACCCTGCACACCCTCACCGGCCACACCGGCACGGTCTGGTCGGTGGGGTGGGCGACCGGCCCCGACGGCCGGCTACTACTCGCCTCGGGCAGCGGCGACGCCACGGTGCGGATCTGGGATCCGACCACCGCCCACCTCCTGCACACCCTGACCGGCCACACCGGCCAGGTCTGGTCGGTGGGGTGGGCGACCGGCCCCGACGGCCGGCTGCTACTCGCCTCGGGCAGCGGCGACGCCACGGTGCGGATCTGGGATCCGACCACCGGCCACACCCTGCACACCCTCACCGGCCACACCGGCCCGGTCCGGTCGGTGGCTGGGCGGCCGGCCCCGACGGCCAGCTGCTACTCGCCTCCGGCGGCGCCGACGCCACGGTGCGGATCTGGACGGTGACCCTCCCACCACAGCCGGACACCTCGACCCGCGCCGAGCCGGTCCCGCCACGGTGGCACACCGCCGCCACCGGACTGCTCCAGCTCGGCGCGGGGGGACTATGGCCACCACTGTCCCTCATCCACGACCTGCTAGCCCTCACCAGCCACACCGGCGACACGACCAGCACGGACAACCCGGACCGGGCGCTGTACGACCCCCGACTACACACACTGGCCGACCATCCCGGGATCCACCGCCTGCGCGCGCTGGCCTGGCCACCGGCCGCCCGGGTCGGGTTCGCCGCCCTACTCACCGCCGACCTGCCCCCCAACCCCGTCTACACACCCCCACCGGGCAGCACCCCCACCGGCCAACGCGACCTGCTGCACACCGCCCTGCACAGCCCGACCAGCCACCCCACACCACCACCAGTCAACCCCGACCGACTCCACACCGCCGCCGACCACCTCACCAGCCGGCTCACCGCCCTGCTCACCATCGTCGGACCCGACGCGATCGCCACCGACCCCACCCTGCCGCTACGGCTCCGCGACCGCGCCCCGGCCATGCCCCCGCTGAACGGCACACACCTGACGCTCCTCGCCGACGCCACCATCCTCACCACCACCAGCCAGGA
>NZ_CAUVXI010000206.1:5044-10666 GCF_963555845.1 Protofrankia sp. Cas8
CCACCCCACCCCACTCCGTCACGATCATCCTGGACACCACCCCACCCACCTACGGCCCCATCGAAACCGTCCTCCGCCTGACCGCACACCTCCTCACCGTCACCCTCTGGCGCACAGGCCAGCACCCCACCCTCATCACCCTCGACCACCCCGGCCTCCCCCGCCCCCTGACCACCCCCGCCGACCTGACCACCCTCTGGACCAGCCGCACCCTGCACCCCCCCGACCTGCACGCCGCGCTGCGCACCGCCGTGCACACCCCTCACCCCACCACCGTGATCCTCACCCACCATCACCTCGCCCACGACCACCCCATCCACCCCGGACCCCACCTCCGACTCCTGACCACCCACCCCCCCGACACCCCACCCCCCAACCCGGGCACCACCCACGCATCCCGCACCACCACCAGCACCAGCACCAGCACCGCCACCGCGGACGGGCGGTACCACCGCCACCTCCCACCCCACCCCGACCCGGCCACCCTCACCGACGCCATCCACGCCCTACTCACCCCGACCACCGACAACCAGACCCGCATCGGCAGGTCTGCTGGACTGGACAACCACCAGCCGCCGACGCGGGGCTCGGGCGAGCCCTCGCCCGCCGGCCGAAGGATGTGAATCCACTGCTATGGGAGCAGCACGAAAGTCACATCGTTCGGGCGACCGGCCATCCGCGGTCGGAGCACGTCATGCCTGACGACCGACGGCCTGACGGTCTACCCGGGCCGCAGTGGCGGCCGGCGCTACTCGGTGAACCCGCCGAAAACGAGCCCAGCGGGAGCGGATCCGGCGAAAGCCACGCAGACGACCAGTGGATCCGCTGCCTACTGTGCCCGCACGGCTGCGAACTGCGGTCGGGCGAGACCGGCGTCTGTGCCGTGCGGCGTAACCACGCCGGCGTGCTGGAGACCGCCACCTACGCGGTCGCCGTCGCGCACCTCGACGCGATCGAGCGCAAGCCGCTCTACCACGTCCGGCCGGGGAGCCGGGTGCTCACGATCGCCGGGCCGGGATGCTCGTTCCGCTGCAACTACTGCGTCAACCACAGGTTGTCCCAGTATGGCCAGGTCGCCGACGTCGCCTGGACGGCCAGGCCCGCACAACCCGCCGAGCTGGTCGCGCAGGCCGCCGCGGACGGCGCGTCCCTCGGCATGTCCTACAGCGAGCCGAGCCTCGCCCCGGAGCTGACCCTGGACCTTGCGGCCCTCGCAGCCCCGGCGGGCGTGCCGCTCGTGTGGAAGACCAACGGTTTCCTCACCGCGCCCGCCATCGATCTGGTCGCGGGGGTGCTGGACGCGGTGAACATCGACGTCAAGGCCGCGCGAGAGTCCGCCCATCAGCGGCTCACCGGCGCGCCGCTGCGTCCCGTGCTGGACGCGGTCGAGCGGTTCCGCGCCGCCGGCGTGTGGGTGGAGGTGTCCACGCCGCTGATCCCCGGCGTGTCCGCCGAACCGGACGCGCTGCGCGCCATCGCCCGCCACCTCGCCGGCATCGACCCGGACATCCCCTGGCATCTGCTGCGCTTCACCCCGGACTTCCGGATGCGCCGGCCGCCCCCGACCAGCCCGCAGGCCCTGGCTGCGGCGCGGGCGGCAGGGTGGGACGCCGGTCTGCGGTTCGTCTACGTCGAACGGGCACTCGGCGCCGCCGGCCGGGAAACCCGCTGCCCGGTATGTGAGATGTCGCTGGTGCAACGTGGCATCTGGGAGACACTGGAATCGGTGGTCACGCACGGCACCTGCCCGCACTGTGGGCAGCCGATCCCGGGACGATGGGGGGATGATCGGTGAAGCAGTCCACCGATGGCAGCGAGACGGATAGCAGCCAGACAGACGGCAGCGGGCAGGACGGCAGCGGGCCGGACGGAAGCATGGCGGACGGAAGCGTGGCGGACGGCCGGACCAGCGGCAACACGTTCGTCGAGTCTCTACCGGACCTCATCGACGGATCCGAATACGCCGACTATCCAGACGGTCGGCTGGTCCGGTTGCAGATCACCGTGACCGAGTCCGGGGTGGAGATCATCGGCGACGCGTTCCGTCCGGCCGTCCTTGAGGCGCTGCTGGCGGACCTCGGCGGTGGCCCCACGGAGCAGATGCTGTGCGGCTGAGCTCTGACCCCCCGGGTGCCGGCGAGTTGGCCGCGCTCGAAGCCGGCATCAGCGAGGGGCTGGACCCGCAACCATCCGGTGAGGCACTGGAAGGCAGTCCGGTCGGCGGCGACGGGAGCCGGACCGCCGTCACCCACTCGGAGTCATGGTGGATGCACCTCAGATGCAGAACATGCGGTCACACCTTCCGTCGCGGGGACAGGGTCCGCGTGCGCGGGGCCGATGACGCCGCTCTGGTCGTCCACCTTGATCCGGCGCTGCGCTGTGCGGACAGGGCCGCGACGGACACTGCGACGGATAAAGCGAACGGAACTGCGAACGGAACTGCGAACGGAACTGCCGACAACGCCGGGAAGGACGCCGAGGACCTGGCCGCGTTCGCCGCCGGCCTGCTCGACGCCTGGCCGCCCGCCGGGGACGTACCGGTCGTCCGGCTCGCCCCGCACGCGCTCCAGGTTGCCCGGCCCGACATGGGGCCGGACGCCCCGAAGTGCCTGGTCTGCGGCCACACGTTCCGGGCGGGCGAGCACGTGGTGGTCTGTCCGTGCGGCATGTACCGCGGCTTCTGCGTGGCGGCCGTGCACCGGGACCCGGTCGCCGGCCTGACCTGCTGGGATGACTGGCGGCCCGACGGAGAGCTCACCCACTGCCCGGTCACGCTCAACCGGGTGGAGCGATGACCTCGGTGAAGCGATGACCCTGGTGGGCGACCGCTACGCCCGCCACCGCCTGATCCCCGACTGGGACCAGGACCTGCTCGCCACCAGCACCGCGGTGATCGTCGGAGTGGGCGCGCTCGGCAACGAGGTGGCCAAGAACCTGGCACTCGCCGGTGTCGGACGGTTGATCCTCTGCGACCCGGACACGGTCGCGGCGAGCAACCTCAGCCGTGCGGTGCTGCTCGAACCGGAGGACATCGGACGACCGAAGGTCACCGCCGCGGCCACCGCGCTGGCCCGGCTCGCCCCGGATGTCGCCGTCGAGACCCGACAGGCCGACCTGGCCGCTGGGGTCGGCCTTGGCGAGTTGGCCGACGCCGGGGTCGTCCTGGGCTGTCTCGACGCCCGGCGTGCCCGGTTACGCCTGCTCGGACGGGCAGCGCTGGTCGGCGCGCCACTCGTGGACGGCGGCACCTTCGCGTGGGGCGGTGAGATCCGGTTGCGGATGGACCCGGGCGAGCCCTGCTACGGCTGCTCGCTCACCCCACACGAGCGCGGTGAGTCCGACCTGCCGTGGAGCTGCGCCGAGATCCGGGCGGACGGTCCGCAACCGGCGTCGATCGTGGCCACATCGATCGTCGCCGGGTGGATGACGCTGGTCGCGTTGCGCGTGCTGTTCGGCAACCCGCCGGAGTACCGGATGCTGCGCATAGACGGCGGCACCGGCCAGACCGCGCCGCTCACCCTGACCAGGGACGGTCACTGTCCACACCACCGGCCGCTGGACGGGCCGGTCCACCCACTTTCGGTTGATCATCAAGCCACCGTCGGTGAGCTACTCGATGCCCTGCCCCCTGGTGCGGAACCGCTGACCTGGGCACCGTTTTCCGTCCCAGACCAGTGCCACCACTGTGGTCGTCATCACGATGGCGACAACGACGGTCACGGTCAGCAGGGGCAGCAGGGGCAGCAGGCGCAGCCGTCGAGATGCCGGGGTTGCGGGCGGGCTGTCCGGGTCCGGCGCAGCGAGCGGCTCCGCGACGCCGACCCTGGGCGACGCCTGCACGACCTCGGCGTGGCACCCGAGGAGATCCTGGCCGTCGCCACCACGACGCAGGCGGATGGGCAGGCCGAGTTCCAGTGGCACCGGTTGGCGACCCCGACGCCGACGCCGACGCCGACGGACCGCCGGACGACGGGCACGGCCGCTCGGACGACGACCTCGGGCGCCCGAACGACGCACCGCCGGACGACGCCCCCGACCGGGACGTCCGGCAGCGGCTCAACGATGTGAATCTGGTGCTACTGGAGCAGCACGAGATTCACATCCTTACCGCGTGATCCGCGGTCAGGACGCGGTCAGGACGCGGTCAGGACGCGGGCGGCTCGTGCTTGACGGACTCACCCCGGGCGCTCTTATCCGCTGGCGGAGATGCGTCGGTTGTCGATGGCGCGGCCGCCTTTGTTGATCTCAGCGCGCACCTGTGCGACCCGTTGATGGGAGATACCGAGCAGTTCGCCGACGTCGCGTACGGACAGCGATGTGGGCAGGCGCGCAATAGGCCCCAGATCGGGGGCATTACGATCTCCGGCCGATCTATGGGTCAGCAGACTTCGCGGTGGGGAGGGACGCGAATCTCCCGCGGGTACTCCCACATCGCCTTGAGCAGGTCGTACGCCTGGGGGCAGCCGACCTCGCCGAAGGCGTACGCCTCGGCCAGTACTCCGGCAGCGTCCAGCACGCGCAGACCGCTGGGACGACGGCGAACGAAGTCTGCCGCGGGCCCATCATCGGTGATGAAGATCCGGTCGCGAGCATCCGTCCGCTCCAGGACACGGATCGACTCAGCCTCACCCAGATGCCTCAATGGTTCGGCGGACCTCCCACCCAAGCCGCGACGGATGAGGTCGACCTTTTCGTCTCCAGCTTCATCGAGGCGGAACGGAGCCCCCAGCCAACCGTTTTCGAGATCGAGCACCCTTTGCAGCAGCGGTTCGGCGCGGAGGCCGCGACGAATTTCGTGGCGGACGCTCTCCGTCCATCCTGCGCGACTACCGTATCGACACCCCAGGACCCAAAGAGCGTCAACTACAGCGAAGTTCTGCAGTGTGCACGCGTCAATCAGGACCAGCTGATCCGTCGAAGGTGTCGGCGCCGGGATCGGTCGCCTGTCTGGACTCACCTGTCCAGCCCACGCCTTGGGTAGGCAAGACCTTACAGGACGAGTTCTGTATCGGTGTTCGCCATCTCCTCCTCGGTCATTGGAGCCAGCGGCTGTAGCTGCTTGAGGAGCACGTTTTCCGGAACGCTCGTAAGCCGCGCGAGGACGCGGACGCTGATCCCGCCGCTGTTGTATGCCTCCATTGCCCGCTGCAGCAAGCTGGTCGGCAGGCGGCGCGATCCAATACTCTGCAGCTGCCGCTGGTACTCTTCGGCACGTCCTGTCATGAGGACCAGCCTGCGGGCGGACAGCTGTCGAACCCGGTCACGCCCCGCCGCGTCCACCAGTTCAACGTTATGCAGACGGAATGCGAGCGCATCCAGGCTGACCCTGAACCGAGTAAGCATCGCGCCGATCGACCGCTCGGTCGGCCCTCCCGGACCCAACGACCGGCGCACGCTTGTCTCAGGCATAAGGAAAGCGGCGGCAAAACTGTTGGCTCTCGTCTCCTCGCGACTGTGTCGGCCGTAGAGGTCCTCGTCAATCGTGATGCCATTCGTATCGCCGTGGGTGTCACCTGCGGCGATATGTCCGATCTCGTGGGCAAGCGTGTAACGCTGTCGAGTGGCCGGAATAGCGCTACTCACGAGGGCCAAGCGGTAGTTACCTCGGGCTACACTCAAGCC
>NZ_CAUVXI010000207.1:0-9779 GCF_963555845.1 Protofrankia sp. Cas8
GGCACGAGGGGTTCGCCTCCTGTCAGTCTGTCCGGTTGTCTGTCCGGTTGTCTGTCCGTCCGGTCGGCGATCGTGGTCCCGGACCGAGGCCCGGGACCACGACAACCGGGTGCTAACTCTTCGGCGGGTAGCCGTCGTTGTCCTTGATATCCTGATCAATGCTTTTCGCAGCCTGGTCCAGAGCGGCCTGGACGTTCCCACCGCTGCGCACAGTCGCGATCACCTTGTTGAAGGCGAGCGAGATGGTCGGATAGGCCGGCGTGGCCGGTCGAGGCAGCGCGGCACCGGAATCAAGCTGGTCGACGTAGAGCCGTTCCGGACCACCAGCAGCGAACTGCGGGATGGTGTTCAGGACCGGCTTGGACGCGGGGATCGCACCGTTGGCCGCGACCTGCTTCTGGTAGGTGTCCTCGAACAGGGAGCTGATGAACGCCCACGCGGCGTCGGCGTCCTCCGTGTGCTTGGTGATCCCCCACTGCCAGCTGCCCTCACCGGTCCGCACGCCGGTGCCGAAGTTCGGCAGGGGGACGATCGCCAGGTCGTCACCCCACTTCTTGGAATAGCCGGCGTACTTCCAGTGACCGACCCAGGAAACCGCCGCGCGGCCTGCGGTAAACGCCGCGTCGTCGGTGTTGGCGTCGACGTACTCGTTCTTGAACCAGCCCTGCATGACGGTCAACGCAGCCACGGACGCCGAACTGTTGATGACCCCGTCGGCTTTGTCAAAATTCGCCCGGCTGATCAAATCCGCACCGGCCGACTCAATGATCGGAGCGAAGCCGTACGCGTACCATTCGCCCTGATCCTGATTGATCTGAAGATCAAGTGGCTTGGCGAAGCCCGCCGCCCGCAGCTTCGCCAACGCATCGGTGAACTCCGCGGCGGTCCACGCGTCCGCCGTGGACGTCGGAATACGAACCCCGGCCTTTACGAACGCCGATTTCCGTACATACAGGCCCAGCCCGGACTCGGCGGTACCCACCCCATACAGCTTCGTGTTGTAAATACCCTGTTTGATGATGGTGGGCAACAAATCGGCCCGCAGCTGCTGCGACACGCACGTGTCGAGCGGTTGCAGGTTGCCGTTCCAGGCATAGTTGTAGAGGTTCGGACCGTCGAAGTCGAGAATGTCCGGTAACGAGCCCGAGGCGGCGGCGGCCTTCACCTGCTCGTTGTAGCTCCCCTCCGGGATGAACGTCGGCTTGACGACGACGTCGGACTGCTTGGCGTTGAATGCGTTCACCGCCTGCTCGAACGCCGTGCGCTCATCGCCCTGACCGGTGTGGAACCAGGCGGACAGGGTCCGCTTGCCGTCGATCTTCCCGTTGCATGTGCTCGCCGTACTCGCGGCTTGGGACGTACCCGAACCGCCTCCGCAGGCCACCAGCGCAAGGCTGGCGGCAGCGAGGACCACACTGACGGTCGTTCTCTTTCGCATGACGCGAACTCCTTGTCTCGATTCGATACAGGCCGGCCTGGGCCAAGGGCGGCCAAACGGCTCCGGCACGAGAGACCTTGGGCCGGAGCCTCTACATCACCGGAGCATCCGGTGATGCTGGGCGCGTGGGGTCTGACACGGTGGGTGAAACGTCATTGCCCTGCCCGCGGGGAGGGCAGGTGGTGCCGCGGACATGGATGCTGGTCGGTACCACAATCGATATCGGCACAGCCGGATTCACCCGAGTATCGGCAGAGGCGGATTCCCCAGCCGCATCGTCGTCTGCCGAACCGCCCATTTCCCCGGCAGTGCCACCACCGCCACCGCCACCACCACCGCCACCATCGCCGTCACCGTCGTCGCCAGACGCACCGGTGGATGCCGGAGTCTCCTGGCGCAGGAGGCTGAGCAACAGCTGCGCGGCGATCTCGCCCTGGCGGACCACGGGCTGAACAATCGTCGTGAGGTCGAACAACTCCGCCATCTCGTGCCCGTCGAAACCGACCACAGACAGGTCGTCCGGGACACGCAGCCCGGCACGACGCAGCGTCCGTAACGCCCCCATCGCCATCTCGTCGCTCTCAGCGAACACCGCCGTGGGCGGCGCCTGCGCGGACAGCAGCTCCGCCATAGCCTGCTCGCCCCCACGCACGGTGAAGTGCCCGGCCGCCTCCAACCTCGAGTCCAACGGGATCCCCGCCGACCTGAGGGCGTGGCGGTAGCCGCGCCGACGGTCCGTGGGAGCGGTGAAACGCATCGGCTCACGGTCATCTGAGCCCTCACCCGTCGCCCCGCCGGAGATCAGCCCAATCCGCCGATGACCAAGATTGATCAGATGTCGTACCGCCACGGTCGCACCGGCAACGTCATCGATCCGCACGCCGGCGAAGCCGGGCACAGCCGCGCCGACGACAACAACAGGGACGTTAAGCGCTTGCAGCACCTCGATCTCCATCGGGGTCAGCGGTAAACACAGCACGAGCACCGCATCGACCCGCTTGCGCAGCGGCACCGCGTCGAAGAACCGTGCCCTGCCCGCGTCATCCCCGAGGTTGTAGAGCAGCAGGTCCAGGCCACCCGCCCGCAACACCGCCTCGGCACCGCTGATGATCTGGGCGAAAAACCACCGGGTCACGTACGGCACCACCACTCCGACGGTGCCCGTGCGGCCGCTGGCCAGCCGGGATGCCTGCGGTGAGGCCACATACAGCAACTGGGCGGCAGCCGCCACGACCCGGATCCGCGTGCTCTCGGCGACGTTGGGCAGCCCGCGCAGAGCCCGCGAGACCGTCGCCGTGGACACGCCCGCCAGCGCGGCCACCTCCTCAATGCTGCCACTCATCCCGGAGTCCTCCTGAAGTCCACCGACACGCCCGCCGGAACCCGATCGCCCGACCTACTCCCGCGTGACCCAGATCACGATGGTCGGGAACGGTACGCCGACTCCGCTCCTTCTGCAAGCGCTTGCAGGGCGCCGATATGAGGGGTATCACAGAAAAGGTCCGCCGCGGGCACCCCCACCCGCCAGCCGCCCGCACCTACTGTCATCATCTGTGTACCGTGGAGGGCACGTGCGCTACGCACCACCAGGTCTCGTCCTCAACGACTTCGCCGTGCTCGCCACCGACGACGGGTGGCACCTCCTACACCTCCAGGGGCCACCCGTGGTGCCCTTCGACGCGTCTGTGCACGAGACCAGCTTCGGCCACGCCCACTCCACCGACCTGCTGCACTGGGAACCACTCGGCCCGACCTTCGGCATCGCCCGGCCCGGGCACTTCGATGACGGCGCGATCTGGACGATGAGCATCGTCGACCACCCCGACGGCGGGCTCGCCATGCTCTACACAGGCGTATCCGCCCACCCCCACCCGGCCACCCAGGCCGTCGGACTCGCCCGCTCAACCCGGCACGACGGCACCGGCTGGCACCGGGTCAGCACCAACCCCGTCTGCGTCGCCGACCCACACTGGTACCGCACCGACGATTACCAGGCTTGGCGAGACCCGTTCGTTGTCCGCGACCCAGACCACGACCAGTGGGTGATGTTCATCGCCGCGCGCGAAACCGGCCTCGCGCCGTCGGTCGGCGGTTGCATCGCGGCGGCCGTCTCATCCGACCTGCTGCACTGGACCGTGCTGCCACCGGTCGTGCCAGGCGGGACGCACTCGGAACTGGAGTGCCCGGTTGTCGAACGGCTCAACAACCACTGGATGATGCTGGTCTGCATCTCCACCGATCACTCGGTGGACGTATACGAATCAGACACCCTGCTCGGACCATGGGTCCGGCGCGGCCGGCTGGCCCCACCCGGCGTCTACGCGCCCCGCGTCATCCAGGCGGATGGCGAAAAGCTCGTCCTGCACACCGTGCAGCGACGGGTCGGCCTGAACGATCACGGCGACCTGGTACGCGGCATGCTCGCCCAACCGAAACGCCTCCGCCTCGACACCGACGGTGTGCCCGTCCTGGCCTGGTGGCCGCCCGCCGCCCGGGAGGTCAAACCGGCAGACACCGGACTCACAAAGGACGCAATCATCGAGGTTGACATTCCCGCCGAGGCGAGAAGCGTCACCGTGACGATCTGCCCGGACAGCGACTGCGCGGATGTCATGATGCTGGAAGTGCATGCGCGCGCCGGGCGGATGCGGATCGGTTACGCCGGAGGGCCTGTCTTGCAGGAGGAGTCACTCGGCGCACCGCTGGTTGCGGACGACCTTCCAGACCGCTGCGTCGGGTTTTACGATCCTTCACAGGACTGGTCTCCAGAGGCCGCCGGTACGGGCACATCCATCCCAGCAGTAGTCGGCGACTCGGATGCATACCTGGCCGGGGTTGGCCGCGTGCAATTACAACAGTCCGCCGGCCAGCCGGGCGAACCGACGCAGGCAGCCCCGCCACCTGGAATTCGGAGGGTACCGCAGCATCTGCGGATACTGGCCGTCGGCGAGTTCCTCGAAGTCTATGCCGACGATCGTCTCGTCCTCAGCACCATCGCGTACGCCCGGGGCACAGGCAGGGTGCAGGCCAGCGCCGATGGCATGGTCCTTCCGGTCTACGTCTGGCAGCTACCCAAAGCACGCCACCACCGCGACGATGTCTCCACACTCTGAAGGTCTCACGCATGCTCGAAAACCGACTCGGCAACTGACCGAGCGTTACATCAGCGCGATCCACCAGCTCGGCACTGCCTCGCTGGACATACGACTGGGCGAGATTTACGCGTTGGAACGCTTCGCGAAGGACTCCCCCGACGAGCAACCCATTGTCGTCGGGGTTCTGTCCGCGGTCGTGCGCGCATACATCCCCGGCCGGTCCGGCACTGGACACGGCCGACAGAATCAACCCCGGTCCGCGCGGGCAGCCGACGGTCGGAATGGACAGCTCTCCAGGCACATGGGCCCGGATGCTGACATCCAGGCCGCACTTACCGTTCTCGGCCGGCTCCCGTCCCTGCCAGGGGTCTGCCGCGCCGAGCTCACTGACGCCCACCTGAGCCACGCCCAACTGGAACGAGCGGATCTTGCTGGTGCACAACTGGAACGGGTAGACCTTTCCGGAGCCCAACTGGAATGGGCAGACCTTTCCGGAGCCCAGCTGGAGCGGGCGGACCTGTCTGGCACACGCTTGAAAAACACGACCCTCACCGGCGCCCGGCTCGGCGGGGCTGATCTCACCCGAGCCACCGGTTTGCGGCAGGAACAGCTTGAAGCGGCGGTCGAGGACGGCACGACAGTCGTGCCGGTAGATTTCGTGCTACCAGCGTCCTGGCTGAACTAAAATGGTGACCCGACGGGCGCGGGAAAAGGTCGGCTTGGAGGTGGCGGCGACCCGATCGGACCATTTCGGCACGGTCCGGCCCTGTCTACGGAAGCAAGATCGCTTCGCTGTCGGTCGCAGACCGGTCTTTCAGTCACCGGCAGCCGGTCGGAACAGGCCCACCGTGGTGAACAGGGCACTGGGCCGACCGCCGCTGTCGAGGACCTGGCCACGGCCGTGGACCCGGGCGCCCCCCGCATAGGGGACCTCCGTGCGCACCACATGCCAGTCGCGCACATCGAGGTCCTCGAAGAAGGTGACGGTCAGTGCCACGATCAACGCGGTGTGCGGCCTACCTGCGCTATCCGGTCCGTCTACCGTGCCGTGGTCAGCCATGAGCAGCGGCAGCGTCGTGGGCTCGCACGTATACGCGACCAGTGCCCGCCACAGGGTGGGATCGTCCGGGACGTCCTTCCTCCGCATCCACAGGTCGTGGGCCTGCCACGTCCCCCCGGCGGCGAGCCGGGTGTCCCAGGGGAGAAGGGGCATCTCGACAGGGGTCGCATCCTGCGGATCCGGCCCCGGGACGGCCGTCACAGCGGTCCGCGCCGGGTCGGGCTCGTCCACGGTGAGCAGTACCTGAGCCTTGCAGATCAGCTCCCGCCCCTGCCGGAACGTCAGGGACACCGAGGCGAACGAGCGTCCCTGCGCAAGCTGCTCGACGTGGGCCTCCAGCGGCTCCTGCCACGTCCCGGAGCGCAGGAACAGCGTCTGCAGGGACTGCACCCGCTTCCCCGGGTGCAGTCGCTCGGCCAGGACGACCTGTTGGCCGACCAGCTGGGCGCCGAGAATCCCCCCGTGCGAGCTGGGAAGGTTCGCCAGCACCGCGGCTGAGCCGCCGGGCCAGGCGGCGGTCGCCGGCTGGACGTCCAACACACCGAGCACCTCATCGAGCGCCACTGGCCACCTGACCTGCGACGCTCCGTACGGTTTCAGCTCGATCGGCTCCCGCTCGATCGGCTCCGCCACAGGCAGCTTCAAAGGTCCCTCCCGTCGCTCGGATGCACACCCGAGCGCACCCCGCATGCTCCGTTCTACCGAGGTGAGCGCCCCGGACGGGACCTGATGTGACGAGATGACGAGATGACGAGGTCAGGATTTGGTGAGGACGAGCAGTACCTCCATGATCCCCTTGTCTTCGGTGGTGACTACTCCAGGGAAGCTCGGGTTGCTGACGTTGTAGTCGGCGAACACGATCGGGATCTGGCCGCCGATCTTGATCTGTGCACCGGACCGCTGCGTCTCCAGGGAAATCGAGACGCTCTTGGTGACGCCGTGCAAGGTGAGGTCGCCGGTTGCCTGGTAGGTCTTGGTGACGCCGGTCGCGGGCACCGATCCGAGATCGATCGGCTTGGTCAGGGTGAAGGTGACCGTCGGGTACCTGGACGTCTCCATGATCCGTCCACGGAACTGGCCGTCGCGCTGGGACTGATCACTGGCGACCGTCGTCATGTCCGCGGTGAAGCTCGCGGACTGGACCGTCGTACCCGAGATGGCCAGCTGGCCGGTGACGCCCGAGGTCCGGCCGACGGCGGTGGTGGACTGTCCGAAGAGGACCTCTTTGACGCGGTAGCCGACCTGCGAACCGGATCCCACCTTCCACGTGCCATCGGTCGGCACGGTCGCGGTTCCAGCGGTGTCAGCGGCGGCCTGGGTCGACTGTGAGTTGACCGACAGCGCAGCCGGCGGGTCACCTTCGATGAAGTTGATGTAGACGAACGGCCCCCCGACCAGGAGGGCGATCACCACGATCCCACCGATGATCGCGCCCTTCAACCAGCGGCGGGGTTTCTTCCCGGGTGGGCTCCCTTGGCTCGTCTCGTGGGTGGCACCAGTTGTCATTGATTACTCCTAGTAGTTAGATCATATAGTTGTGCCGCCGCGCGCCCATCGACGACCGACATAGGACTAATACTGCACAGAGAGTAGCCGGATACTACGCAGAAAATAACCAAACACTGCGCAGACAGTACGAGGGTTCAATTACAGCAACCAAAAAAACCGGTAATGGGATGCTTCAGGATGGCGTCGCTCCTGCCAGGTGGCCACGGAGGGTGTTCTTCCGGTTGTCCGACGATGCACCTCAGCGATGGCGAACACCGCGGCGCCGACAGCCGCCGGCAGCGACGGAGAACACGTCGTACGCGCTGAAGTCGGCACACAGCTGCCATGCTCGCGCACGCTGCGCGGCCCCCGCCGGCCCGATCCGGCAGTCATGGCCCCTGAGTGGTCGGCGCTGGATAGCGGCCACAGGATGCGACCAAGGGGTAACCCCTTCAACATACTTAGAGCGCCCGGGAACGTCCGGCTCCGGCGAGGGTGTGCCATCAGGGCCGGGGCACACGAAAGGGGACCATCATGCCCTACGTCACTGTCGGTAAAGAAAATTCCGCCACGATCGAGATCTACTACGAGGACCACGGCACCGGGACGCCGGTCGTTCTCAGCCACGGCTACCCGCTGAGCGGCAGCGCCTGGGAGAAGCAGGTTCCGGTGCTGCTCGACGCCGGCCACCGCGTGATCACCTACGACCGACGCGGCTGGGGCAATTCCAGCCAGCCCGCCGTCGGCTACGACTACGACACCTTCGCCGCGGATCTGCACGCGTTGGTGGAGAAGCTCGACCTGCGCGACGCGGTGCTGGTCGGCCACTCGATGGGCTCCGGGGACGTCACCCACTACCTGGGTACCTACGGCTCGACGCGGGTGCGTAAGGCGGTGCTGGTCTCCCCGATCCCCCCGTTCCTGCTGCAGACCGAGGACAACCCCGAGGGCCTACCGCAGAGCCTGTTCGACGGGTTCATCGCCACCGCCAGCGCGGACCGGCCCCTGTGGCTGAAGCAGTTCCTCGACAATTTCTACAATATCGACGTCTACGGCGGCACCCTGGTCAGCGACCAGGCGCTCCAGGCGAGCTGGAACATCGCCACTGCCGGGTCGCCGATCGCAGCCGTCGCGTGCATCTCGACCTGGCTGACCGACTTCCGCGACGACGTCGCCAAGCTCGACATTCCGGTGCTCGTCGTACACGGTGATCAGGACCGGATCCTCCCGATCGGCCCCACCGGCAACCGCCTCCCCGGGCTGATCAAAGACCTTCACTACGTCGTGATCGAAGGCGGGCCGCACGCCATCGCCTGGACCCACACCGACCAGGTCAACAGAGCGTTGCTCGACTTCATCTAGTCAGCCGAGGGGCGCTCTCAACCGGTCGGCCGCCGGGTGTGCGATCATGACTCTTTTCGCGCACCCGGCAACCCGAACGTGCGCTGGTCACGCGGGGCGACGCCACGGGTCCCCGTCCCCAAGGCGGTGGACAGGGACAGCCGGGTGTACTGGACTCAGCCGTTGCCACCAGCGGTGGGGCGAGACATGCCGTTGTCGTCGACGTCGTTGAGCACGGCTGTGAGGCCCACGCGGAGCATCTTCTTCCGGACGGGGCCCAGCACCAGCTTTGCGAGGAGGAACCCACCGACGCCGGTGAAGCCAGTGTGCTCGTACGTGAAGCGCGTACCGCCCGCGTGCGGCTCGAGCCGGTAGGTGACGTACGTCGCGTCGCCGTTCTGGTCGCCGACCCAGGAATAGCGGAGCAGGGATGGTTCGCGTGCCTCGAGGACCTCGCAGTCGACGATCCCCCGCCAGCCTGGCCGCGGCTTCGCGACGAACTGGAACCGGGTGCCGACCGCGGTCGAGAAGCCCTCGGGCCGCGCCCCCTGGCCCGTCGAGGTCCACAGCGGGATGAGCGCCGGATCGGTCACGGCACGCCAGACCCTCGTGGGGGGATGGGGGTAGTCACGCACGATGCGGATGTTGCTCATGGAGGCTCCTTGCGCCGTAGGCGATTTAATTTCAGCAGCTAGAAAATTACTGTAGCAGAACTTTTACAGAGACTGGACTACGCTGAGAGCATGAGCAGGCGCACGGTGGACTGGACGGCAGCGCACACCCCTGGGCCCGGGGCACCCGACGCCGAAGGGTTGCGGGAGCGCAAGAAGCGCCTGATGCGCCAGCAGTTGACCGACACGGCGACGCAGATGTTCATGGATCGGGGCTTCGACGCCGTCCGAGTGTCGGAGGTCGCCGAGGCGTGCGGGGTGTCGGAGAAGACGGTTTTCAACTATTTCCCCACCAAGGAGTCCCTGGTCCTGGACCGCCTGGACGCGACGATGGCCTCGCTGCGGACCGGCCTGGCCGAGCCCGGGGTCGCACCGATCGACGCGGTGCTGCGGATCCTGGACGGTGAATTGGGCGGCATGACGTCCTGGCTGGACATGCAGGACGACCCGGTCGAGGCCGCCACCACGATCCAACGCTTCGGCAATATGATCATGTCCACGTCCGCGCTGCGAGTCCACCAGCGCGACATGACCGACCGACTCATCGCCGTGGCCGCCCAGCTCATGGCTGAGCGGGCCGGGATGAACCCAGACGACCCAGAACCGCAGATCGCGGCAACCGCTCTGCTCGAACTCTGGCACATTCAGTTCCAGAGCCTGAGGAAATACCTGGACGGCACCCGCAC
>NZ_CAUVXI010000208.1:0-9648 GCF_963555845.1 Protofrankia sp. Cas8
GCCCGCGCCGGTCAGGACGACCGCGCGGACATCGGCGTCCCGGTCCACCCGGTCCAGCGTCCCGAAATAGGCCGCTTCCAGGTCTGGTGACCAGCCGTTCTTCCGGTCCGGACGATTGAACGTCACAGTTGCGACACCATCGCCGTCGGTCGTGCACAGGACCAGATCGTCCGACACCACAGTTCCCTTCGAAGTGGACATCAGCTACCGCAAGCCGGGCACCCGCCGATGCGAAGCAGCCGGCGAGCGCCGGCCGGGCACGCGCGCGACTTCAGTCCTTCGCCGCGACCCCGGGCAGGGTCGGGGGCAGACCCGGGTCGTGGTCGGCGAACAGTCGCGGGCCCTCGGTCACGAGTTCCTCGGTCGTCCAGGCCCGTTCGCCCGCGTCAATGGTGGCTGCGACCTCCCAACCGCGGAAGACCGAGACGACCGAGCCGTAGACGTGGAAGATCTGGCCGGTGATGTCGGCCGCGGCCGGGCTGGCCAGCCATCCGACCAGCGGGCTGACGTGCTCGGGTGCCCGGTTGTCGAACGCGCCCTCCTCCACCTGCCCGTAGCCGGCGAAGGTCTGGGTCGTCATGCGGGTACGCGCCCGGGGCGCGATCGCGTTGGAGGTCACCCCGATCCGGGCCAGCTCGCGGGCCATCACGACAGTGAGCGCGCTGATCCCGGCCTTCGCGGCCGCGTAGTTGGCCTGGCCGAAGTTGCCGACCAGACCGGACTCACTGGTGGTGTTGATGAGCCGGCCGTAGACCTCCTCGCCCGCCTTCGCGCGGGCCCGCCAGTAACGGGCCGCGAACCGGGCCGGCGCGAAATGGCCCTTGAGATGCACCTCGATGACGGAGTCCCAGTCGTCCTCGTCGAGGTTGAAGAACATCTTGTCGCGGACGAAACCGGCATTGTTGACCAGGACGTCCAGCCCGCCGAACGTGTCGACAGCCTGCTGAACCAGCCCGTCGGCGCCCTTCCAGTCCGCGACGCTGTCGAAGTTCGCGACCGCCTCGCCGCCGGCTGCGACGATCTCATCCACGACCTGCTGTGCGGGCCGCCCCTCGTCCTTGCCGGCACCGTCCCAGGCCACGCCCGGGTCGTTGACCACGATTCGGGCCCCCTGGCTCGCGAGCAGCAGCGCGTGCGCCCGGCCGAGACCGCGGCCCGCGCCGGTCACAATGGCCGTCCTGCCGTCCAGCATGCTCATTTCTCTCCCTGATCGGTTACCCTGCGGTCACTGTCGACGGTTGGGCGATGACCACTGCACTGAGGACCACTGCACTGACGAGCACTGCGGTGCCGAGCACTCAGCTGCGGACGGCGTCGAAGACCTCCGGCCACATGGCCGGGTCGCTCTCGTAGGTCGCATAGAAGGTGATCCGCGTGGCGACGTCGCCGTACCGCTCCCGCAGGCCCTTACCGACCTCCGCGGGTGAACCGACGACGGAGAACGTCCGAAGGATCTCGTCGTCGATCAGGTCGCCCATCTCCGACCAGCGATTCTGCTTGCTCATGCGGGTCAGCTCGGTCTGCAGGTCGCCCCAGCCGTGCAGCTCCAGGACCCCGCGGTAGGCCGGCGTGGAGGCGTAGAAGGCGATCTGCTTCTTCGTGCCGGCGATGGCGGTGGCAAGCTCGGCCTCGTTGCGGCCCACCGTCGCGAACGCCGGGCCGGCCAGGACGAAGTCCGACAGCGTCCGGCCGATCTTCGCCCGGCCCCGCTCCAGGGCCGGAATGGTGACCTCACGCAGGTAGCGCGGCGTCGAGAACGCATGGAAGAACATGCCGTCAGCAACTTCGGCGGCCACCTCGGTCATCAGCTCGCCGACGGCCGCGAGGTACACCGGCGGCGGGCCCCACTCGTGCGCCTCGGGAGAGAAGAACGGCGTCATGAGGGTGTGGGTGTAGAACTCGCCCTCGAACGACAGCGGTGTTGCGTTCTGCCACGTGTCCCAGATGGCACGCATGGCGAGCACGAACTCACGCATCCGGGCTGCCGGCCGCGACCACGGCATCGAGAAGCGCCGCTCGATATGCGGCTTGACCTGGGAACCCAGCCCGAGGACGAACCGCCCCCGGGAGTAGCGGGCAAGATCAAAACCTACGTTCGCCAGCGTCATCGGCGTCCGGGCGAAGGCGATCGCGATGGAGGTCCCGACCGTCAGATCCCGGGTGGCGTCAGCAGCCCGCAACGACAGCAGGAACGGATCGTGTCGTGTCTCGCCCACCCACAGGCCGTCGTACTCCGCGGCCTCGGCTTCCCGCGCGTTGCGATGGACGGCGTCGATGTCCTTTGGAAGCGTCGTATCGATCTTCACAGAGCCTCCCCGGCTGGCCGACAGGCGGCGCGCCGCACCCGGACGCACCCAAGGACATGAAGATGCCTCATCTGTATTGTCTACCTTATTCATAGGCGAGGCGACCAGACCTTCACGACCTGCCCGCCGTCCGGACGAAGGGGACCAGCATGCAGGTAGGCCTCTACTTCGACCTCCGCAACCCACCGGACCGCCGCCAGGACCCCACCCGCCTGTACGGGTTCACCCTGGAGATGTGCCAGGAGGCGGAACGACTGGGCGCGGACTCGGTCTGGGTAACCGAACACCACCTGTTCGATGACGGCTACCTCCCGCAACCGCTCACCTTCGCGGCAGCCATCGCGGCCTGCACACGCCGGGTACGCATCGGGACCGGCATCATGATCGCACCGCTGCACGCGGCGGTCGAGATCGCCGAGCAGGCGGCGGTGGTGGACATCATCAGCGGCGGCCGCCTCGACCTCGGCCTCGGCGCCGGCTACCGGATACCCGAGTTCGAGCTGTTCGGCGCCGACCCGGCGAAGCGGTACAGCGCCACCGACGGGCGGGTCCGCGAGCTGCGGCGGATCTGGGCCGACGGTCGGGTGACCCCGCGTCCCGTCCAGGACCGGCTGCCCATCTGGCTCGGGTACCTGGGACCAAAGGGCGCCCGGCGGGCCGGTCTGCTCGGTGAGAACCTGCTGTCGGCCTTCGGCGGGATCGCCGAGCCGTACCGGGAAGGGCTCGCGGAGGCCGGGCACGCCCCCGAGATCGCCCGGATGGGCGGCGGCATCCAGGGCTGGGTCAGCGACGACCCGGAACGCGACTGGCCGGTCGTGAGCAGGCATCTCGGCTACCAGCTCGACTCCTACCGCCGGCACATGGTGGAGGGAACCGACACCCCGACGCCACGGCCGGTCGATCCCGACCGCATCCGGGCTCGCGAAGCATCCAAGAGCCCGCTCGACTACTTCCACTACGGCACGCCCGAGGATGTCGCAAGCAGCATCCGGGCCTTCGTCGGCGACGCGCCGGTTGACACCGTGTACCTGTGGGCCTCCCTCGGCGGGATGCCCGAGGAGCTCGTAGCCCAGCACGTCAACGTCGTGTGCACCCGTCTCGCGCCGCTGCTGCGCGCGGTGGATGCACCTACGCCGCCATCGGCCGGGTAGCGGCCGGGTAGGCGGGGCCACCTGAGGACGGATCCCCCACGGGAACGCTGGATTTTCGGGGAAACCCTTTCTTCCACCGGCGCGACAATCGGTGCCGACCTCAACCGAGCACGTCAAGGACGCTGGCCTCATCGAAATGCTCCAGGACGACCTGGTTGGTCTCCACCAGATGGCGTCGCCAGAAAACCTCCGCCCCGGTGGCGTCACCGGCCGCAATGAGATCGACCAGCCGCCGATGCGCACGCAGGGCGAGATCGTCCTCATGGAACTCCGCCCCGCTACCGGACGGCAGCGTAGCCCGATGCGCCATCGTCACGCCGGTGACCAGATGATGCAACATTCTCGTCAGCACCGCCAGGGTATGGTTACCGGCCAACTCCACCATTGTCTCGTGGAAGTCGGTGTGCGCCGGAATCAGACTCTCCGGACCGGCCAGGCGCTGCTCGTCGGAATCGAGATGCGCCGTAAGCGCCTCGATATCCCGCCGGCGCCGCCGCGCCGCCAGCAGCCGGGCCGCCGGTGGTTCAATCACCGAACGGGCTTCCAGCACGTCGGCAACAGTCACATTGTCGTGTTGGAGGACCAGCCCCACAAAATGCGCCGCCACATCACCATTTGGAACATGCACCCGCGCCCCGCCGTGCGCACCGCGGCGCACGCCGATCAGACCCTCGGACTCCAACACCCGGAACGCCTCGCGCAGCGTCGGCCGCGAAACATCGAACCGCGCCATCAGGGACGCCTCGTTGGGGAGGCCGTCACCTTCTCGAAGATCACCGCGAATAATCTGCCGACGCAGGGCGGCCGCCACCAGCTCAGCGGTCTTGGGCACCCGGACGTGACCAGTCGCGTCGATGTCGGCAGGTCGTCTGTTCATCAACCCATCGTATAGTTCATTCAGCCATCACCGAAGCATCTTGGGCATAGCCGTCACGCCGGCGCCATGGGGTAGCAGCCGGTGTGACCCGTGGGCCGTCCCGGGCCCCACGGCAACCCGTACCACCGCCGCCCGGCGCGGGCCCCGGGTAGACAAACATGGCGAAGTGCGGTGCACACACCATAGTCTCCTCATCCGCACCCACTGCCCTGCTCCAGCTGCCCTCCTACCTCCGCCGCCGCGGGCAGCACCGACCCGCCAGTTCTTCCTCAGGAGTATGAAATGACCCATATCGATACAGCCATCCTTCTGATTCGCCTCTGCGTGGGTCTCACCCTGATCGCCCACGGATGGAACCATCTGTTCGGCGGTGGCCGGATAGCGGGCGCAGCCGGCTGGTATGGGTCCATGGGCCTGCGCCCGCCGCTCGTGCAGGCCTGGATGTCGGTGCTGTTCGAGTTCGCGGCGGGCATCGGCCTCGCCGCCGGCTTCCTCACGCCGCTGGCCGCGTCAGCCGCCGTCGGCCTCATGGCGGTCGCGGGAGTGGTCGCACACCGGCGGAACGGCTTCTTCGTGTTCCGCGAGGGCTACGAGTACGTCCTGATGATCGCCGTGATCGCGATCGGGATCGCCACCGCAGGCCCGGGCAAAGCCTCGCTCGACCACGCGATCGGCCTGGGCGGAGCCGGCTGGGCCGGCTTCGCGATCTCCACCGGTGTCGGTCTCGCGGGGGCTGCCGCGCTCCTGGTGACCAGCTGGCGGCCACAGCCCGTCAAACAATAAGAGCAGGCTATTGTTACCCCGCGCGCCGGAGCGCCCGGACGTCACGGCGCGTGGATTTCTTCATGTTGTCGACGAAAAATTTCCCAGGTGGCGATACGTACGGATGAGAAGACCGCGGTTGCCCGGCGCCCGGAGGAACCGCGCGCCGGAGCTCCTCCTCAGCGCGCTGTTCGGATGGATCCTGCTGTGGGCACTGACAAATCCGCCGGGAACCGCTCCGGATGAGCCGAGCCATTACACGAAGGTCGTGGCGGCGGGACACGGAGACATAGTCGGTGCCACCGTCCCGTTCGCGGAAATACAGGCGCTGCGAGCATTCAACGAGGATTCGCTCCGCCAGGTCCGTAACGCCTACCGAAGCTTCCTGCTGCCAACCGACCTCCGCGTCACGACGAATCCTCCGTGTACCGCGTTGCACCTGGATGCGTCGGCGACCTGCCTGCGCCGGCCGGCGGTCGTTCCAAACGGTCGGGTCAACAGCATTGTCGGAGCGTATCCACCCTGGCTGTACATACCCGCGGGAGTACTCACCCGGGCCGCCTGGTCGGTTCAGTCCGGCTACGTCCTGGCGCGCCTGGGGTCCGCCTTCATCTCGGCGGGGTTGCTCGGCGCCGGCCTGTGGCTTCTGCTGGGCGGGCAACCGCCGGACCGGATACGCAGTCAACGGCCCCTGCTGCTGGCCGGCTTCGCGGTCGCGGTCACCCCGATGGTGCTCTTCCTCAGTTCGCAGGCGGGTACCAGCGGCGCAGAGGTCACCGGGGCGATCGCGTCCATCGCGGCGGTGCTGCGCCTGTCCCGTGCCCAACAGCCCACGGCCCGAACCTGGTTGGTCGCCGGCGCCGTCCTGGCCACCACCGCGCTGAGCCGTCCGCTTGCTCCGCTGTGGGTGGCTTTCGCGATCACGATCGGGATCGGCCGTCTCGGCGGACCCGCGGTGCTGATGCGAGTACGCGGGGCTGGCCGACCCGCGGCCGCGGCGGTGACGGTCGTCGGGGCGGGGATCGCCGCAACGGTGCTCTGGACGCAGGCTCTGTCGCTGCGGACCCCGGTTCTGTGGGGCCGTCTCGGCCACGGTCTCGCGGTCGCGATCGGCCTCGCCCCACAGTCCGCGCGCCAGGCCGTCGGGGTTTTCGGCTGGCAGTCGATCCCCATCCCGGGCGCCGTGTACTGGCTGTGGGGGCTACTGGCAGCAGGGCTCTTCCTCGCCGCGTTCGCGCTCGGCGGTCGGCGCGATCGCGCGCTGCTTGCGGGCAGCCTCACGGTGGTCGTGGCCGGCTACGAACTGCTCGCCGCGGCCGTGTTCATCCAGAACGGCTTCGGCATGCAGGGCCGCTACATTCTACCCGCGCTGGTGATGCTGCCCCTGCTGTCGGTGGAGGTGCTCGCCGACCGACTGCCCGCGCGCCTGAGCGGGCATGCGGCCACGGTGGCTACCGGCGTCATCGCCATGACCGCGGTCAGCCAGTTTGTCGCCTGGGTCGCCAACAGCCGTCGGTACGCGGTCGGCGTGGACGGACCACTGTGGTTCGTATCGGGCTCGGCGTGGTCGCCATCGGGCGGCTGGCTTGTATGGCTGGTCCTGGCCTGCCTGCCGGTCATGATGACCTTTGCCGCGGCCCGGTCATCCGCCGCTGTGCGGCCCGACCGACCGCACAGTCCGGGTACCCACCGCCACGCCGCGACCGACGATGCCGACGATGCCGAGAACCGAACGACGCAGCCGACGCCACCGGGCAATCCAGGTGGCATGCTGCACTTGGACAACTCGGCGTAGAAAAGATCGCGGAGGGGGCGCCGTGGCTGTTGCGCCAGAGGCCAGCCGCATCGTGGCCAGCCGGTACCGGCTCATCGAACGGCTCGGCACCGGCGGAATGGGCACGGTCTGGCGCGCCTTTGACGAGGTGCTGCTGACCGAGGCGGCCCTCAAGGAGGTCGATCTCGGCGGCGATCTTGATCCGTTCGAGCGGGCCGACCGGGTTGAAAGGGCCTTGCGAGAGGCCCGGCATGCCGCGCGGCTGCGGGGCCATCCACACGTGGTGACCATCCTCGACGTGGTTGTCGAGGATGGTCTGCCGTGGATCGTCATGGAGCTGGTGCCGTCGCAGTCGCTGTTCCAGCTGGTTCGCGATCACGGCCCGCTCCCCGTCGCCGAGGTGGCCCGCATCGGCATCGGGATCGGCGACGCCCTGTCCGCCGCGCATGCGTTCGGGATTCTGCACCGCGATGTGAAGCCCTCGAACGTGCTGATCGGAACGGGCGGCCGGGTGGTCCTGACCGACTTCGGCATCGCGACCCGTGACAGCGACTCCGCGCTCACCGTCACCGGAGTGCTCGGAACACCGTCGTACATGTCGCCGGAGCGGTTGAACGGCGATCTGGCGACACCCGAGGCGGACCTGTTCGGCCTCGGCGCGACCCTCTACTTCGCCGTGGAGGGGAAGCCGCCGTTCTACCGGGAGACCTTTGCCGCGATGGTGGCGGCGATCCTGTTCCAGCCCCCGTCGCCGACCGACCGGGCGGGCCCGCTGGCCGACGTCCTCGCCGGTCTGCTGGACAAGGATCCGCGTACCCGGCTGACGTCCCGCCAGACCCGCGGACTCCTGATCGACATCGCGACGGCACGGCCACCGGTCGGCGCGCCGCCCCCAGCCGGTGACCCGGCGCGTCCGAGTGGACACCCACGGATCATCAGCCGGGACAACATCGGCCCGCACTACGCCTTCGACAGGGCACCCGAGAACGCGGCACCAGGGAACGCGGCACCAGGGAACGCGGCACCCGGGCTCCCGGCGACCGCCCGAGATTTCCGGGCCATCCCCGCTGATCCGGCCGACCGACCCGTCGACCGGCCCGTCGACCGGCCGGCCGATGAACGCGATGTACTCGCGCCGCCGTCCAACCTGACCGCCACGCAGGAAGACGGCGCGGTGGTCCTGCGATGGAGCCCGCCGGAATCGTCCGGCCCGGTGTCCTTCCGCGTCCTGCGGGTGGTGGCGGACCCGGCCGCTCCGGGCGGGCGGTTCGAACGCAGCCTCGGCACGACCGGCTCGACCGAGCTGTCCGACGCGGGCGTCCCGCACGGCGTGACACTCTGGCACGAGGTGATGTCGGCGGCCGCGGGCCGACGCTCTGCGCCGGCCCGCACCCCGCCACTGATGATTGCTCCGGAGGTCACCGAGCTGCGTGCCCGGATGGACGGCGACGGCGTCGCCCTGTCCTGGACCCTCACAGCGGGATACGACGATGTGCTGGTCGAACGGGCCTTTGACGAGTCGTCGTCGTTTCACGGCGCCACCCGTCGGGTTCGCGCCGCCGGTGGCGGCCATGTCGACCGTGACGTGCAGACCGGGGCCACCTACCGCTATCGGGTCCGGGTGTCCTACCCGGACCCGCTCGGGGCGCTGGCCCACACCGCGGGCGTGGATGTGGTCCTGAAAGTGATCGCCAGACCGCGTCCGGTGTTGGACCTTGAAGCGGACAGTGACGGCGCGATGACAACCCTGCGGTGGACGACTGTCCCCGGCGCCCTGGTGCGGATCTACGCCACCGAGGCGTCCGCGGACTTATCCGAGCACCCGCTGAACCAGCCGCCCGACGGTGACCTCTGCGCGACTGATCCGTTCCTCGCGACGGGCCCGTTCGGCCCGGTCGACCAGGAGCTGCCCGCGGACTCGTTGGACGGGCGTGAACACCTGGTCGGCTCGAGCCGGCGCGGACGTCTCACCGTGACCGCCGCCGGCAGGCCGGTCGTGTACACCCCGGTCAGCATCGCCGGGAACCGGGCGGTGCTTGGCCGTTCGACCCACCACCTACCCGTCGAAGGCATCCATGGGTTGCAGGCCGTCGACCGTGGCAACAAGATCGTCCTGACGTTCCAGATGCCACCTGGGATCACCGAAGCCCGCGTGCTGTGGCGCCATGACACGATGCCGACCGGGCCGGACGATCCAGCCGCCCAGAGCGCAAAGGTCACCAACGCGAGTCTGGAGATCAGAGGTGGCTGGCACCTGGGCGCACCTGAGCCCGGGCTCACCTACCACTTCGCCGTGTATCCGCTGATCCGGTCGGCGGGCGGGGTCAGGGCGCTACCCACCGGCGCCCATGTGGTGGCCCGCGCCGGCTCCCGTTGACGACCCGGCCGCGGTCGGCCGCGGTCGGCCGCCGCCGCCGCCGAACGGAGCACTCCGATCAGCTCGACAGAAAAGCTATCTGGCAGGCGACAAACGGATACCTTCCCGCCATCAAAAATTTTAAAATGCCAATGAATGCGTTGCATTAGATAGCCAATTACCGATCGTCATGTGATCGACCACGAACGCTGTGAATCCGCATCGCGACCCACCTTCCCCGCGTTCCTCGTCCCCCCGGGTACACCGGGACAAGAACGGGACACATGCCAGACCATTTCGGGGCCACTTGAAACCTCCCGGACACAGGCGCACCGGACTGTGATCACGCAGGCTTCAACCGATCGGCGTGCTCGGATCCACCCATTTTCGATACTGGCTCACTGGCACCAATTCTCCCCGCG
>NZ_CAUVXI010000209.1:0-9633 GCF_963555845.1 Protofrankia sp. Cas8
TGTGCTCGCTCTTTTGCGTCTGTCATGCCATCGCCGCGTCGACTTCGGGCATTGAGGAAGGAACGAGCGGGTGGCATCAGGTCCTGTTCCGCTGTCGGTCCTCGATCTGGCGCCGTTGAGCTCCGGGTCGACGGCCGCTGATGCGCTGCGCAACACAATCGACCTTGCACGCCACGCGGAGCGCTTCGGATATGCCCGGTACTGGCTCGCCGAGCACCATCTGACCCCCGGTGTCGCCTCGGCCGCGCCTGCCGTGTTGATCGCCCTGGTCGCCGATGCCACCCGGACGATCCGGGTCGGGTCGGGCGCGGTGCAGACCGGCCACCACACCCCGCTCGTCATCGCGGAGCAGTTCGGGACCCTCGCGCACATCCATCCCGGGCGCATCGACCTCGGTCTCGGTCGTTCGAGCGTGAGCAGGCTGATCGAAAGGGCTAGGAGGTCAGCCGTTGGGCCGCAGCCGACGGGCGGTAGCCCGTCCGCCGGCCCGTCCGTGGTCAATGGATTACTGATCCCGCGGGCGCCGAGGATCCTGTTCGACCTCGACCGTCTCCGCCGGCAACTGGACCTGGTCGGGACCCGCGACGACGCCGCCGACACCTACGCGTTGCAGGTGCGCGACATCCAGGCGTTCATTCGCGGTGACTACCGCACACCGGACGGCATGCACCTGCCAGCGCCCACCGCCGAAGGCGCCGATGTGGAGCTGTGGATCCTCGCCGCGAGCGCCGGCGACAGCACCCGGACCGCCGGCGAGTCGGGGCTTGCGCTGGCGGCCAATTACCACGTCACGCCGTCGACTGTGCTGGAAACGGTCGCGGCGTATCGGGCTGCCTTCACCCCGTCCGAGACGCTGCGAGCACCGCACGTCATGGTCTCCGCGGACGTCGTGGTCGCCGACGAGGACGAGACCGCCCGCCGGCTGGCCAGCGGATACGGCCCGTGGGTGGCCAGCATCCGTACCGGTGCGGGCGCCATCGCCTATCCAACGCCGGCCGAGGCGGCCGCTTACCCCTGGACCGAGCAGGGGCGTGCGCTGGTCGCGGATCGGGTCGACACCCAGTTCGTCGGTTCGCCCGCGACCGTCGTCCAGAAGCTGCGCACACTGCGCGACGCCACCGGAGCCGACGAGCTGCTCATCACCACGATCACCCACGACCACGCCGACCGGGTGCGCTCCTACGAGCTGCTCGCCGGGGCATGGGCACGCCTCGGTTGACGGCGGCCCGTCACCCCACGGCCACCGGCCACCACCGGCCCAGCAGGTCCCGTGCGATACGAGCAGGGAGAGACCGACCGATGACCCCATCCTCCGCACTGCACCTTGCTGTCGCGCTCGACGGCGCGGGCTGGCATCCCGCTGCATGGCGAGAGCCCGACGCTCGACCCGACGAACTGTTCACCGCCCGGTACTGGACCGACCTGACGCGCGAGGCCGAGCGCGGTCTGCTGGACTTCGTGACGATCGAGGACTCCCTGTCGTTGCAGTCCTCGCGCTACCATGGCCCGGACGATCGGACGGACCAGGTACGCGGACGTCTCGACGCGGTCGCGGTCGCCGCGCGGGTCGCCCCGCACACCAGTCGCATCGGCCTCGTGCCGACCGTGACGGTCACCCATACCGAGCCCTTCCACGTCTCCAAGGCGATCGCCACGCTCGACTACGTCAGCGTCGGCCGTGCCGGCTGGCGGGTTCAGGTCCGCGCGAGCAAGGCCGAGGCGGACCAGTTCGGGCGGCGCGACATCCAGGCGTTCCGGTTCGCAGACCGGGAGCAGCCCGCGGCGGCCGAGCTGATCAGGGATCTGTTCGACGAAGCCGGCGACTACGTCGAGGTGGTCCGGCGGCTGTGGGACAGCTGGGAGGACGACGCTGAGATCCGTGATGCAGCGACCGGGCGGTTCGTCGATCGCGGCAGGCTGCACTACATCGACTTCGCGGGCAGCTGGTTCAGCGTCCGGGGTCCGTCGATCACGCCGCGTCCGCCGCAAGGCCAACCGCTGGTCACCGCCCTCGCGCATGCCACGGTCGCCTACCGGTTGGCCGCCCGCGCCGCCGATGTGGTGTACGTGACGCCGCACGACGCCGAGCAGGTACGCACCATCGAACAGGAGGTCCGCACCGAACAGGCCGCCGCCGGCCGGGATCATGAGCTGTTGCACGTCTTCGGTGACCTCGTGGTTTTCCTGGACGTCGATGCGGGGCAGGCCGCCGACCGCAGTGCACGGCTGGATGGCCTGGCCGGCGCCGGGTACCGCTCGGATGCGCGTGTGTTCAGCGGAACGCCGGCCGGGCTGGCCGATCTGCTGCAGGAGTGGCAGCAGGCCGGCCTGACCGGTTTCCGGCTGCGTCCTGCCGCCATTCCGCACGATCTGAAAGCGATCACCCGTGGGCTCGTGCCGGAGCTTGCACGCCGCGACGCCTTTCGCACGGAGTACGAGGCGGACACGCTGCTTGATCTGCTCGGTCTGCCCCGTCCCACCAGCCGCTACGCCGCTGTCTGACGCTGCCCGATGTTGTCCGACCCTGTCGGACGCGCGAGGCCCCCAGATGACCTGCGAGGATCCCAGATGAGCAAGCCGCGTAAGCAGATCCACCTGGCCGCGCATTTCCCGGGCGTGAACAACACGACCGTATGGAGCGATCCGCGGTCGGGCAGCCACATCGAGTTCAGCTCGTTCGTGCATTTCGCGCAGACAGCCGAGCGGGCGACGTTCGACTTCCTCTTTCTGGCCGAAGGGTTGCGCCTGCGTGAGCAGGCCGGCCACCTTTATGACCTGGACGTGGTGGGCCGTCCGGACACGTTCACGGTGCTCGCGGCGCTGGCCGCCGTCACCGACCGGCTGGGGCTCGCCGGCACGATCAACTCCACCTTCAACGAGCCTTACGAGGTCGCACGGCAGTTCGCCAGCCTCGACCATCTTTCCGGCGGCCGGGCCGCATGGAACGTCGTCACCTCGTGGGACGCGTTCACCGGCGAGAATTTCCGCCGCGGCGGATTCCTCCGCGAAGATCAACGCTATGAACGGGCCGAGCAGTTCATGCGGACGGCGTGGGAGCTGTTCGACTCCTGGCGCGGTGACGAGATCATCGCCGACAAGGAGTCAGGGGTCTTCATCAACGACGTGTCTGCGGGCGGGTTCGCCCATCACGACGGACACTTCGACATTGTTGGACAGTTCAACGTGCCCCGTAGTCCGCAGGGCCGCCCGGTGATCTTCCAGGCGGGTGACTCGAACGAGGGACGCGAATTCGCCGCGGCGACAGCCGACGCGATCTTCAGCCGACACGGCACCTTTGAGGCCGGCAAGGCGTTCTACGCGGACGTCAAAGGCCGGCTGGCGCGTCATGGCCGGAACCAACAGGCACTGGTCGTGTTGCCGGCCGCCACCTTCGTCCTCGGCGACACCGACGCCGAGGCCCACGAACGCGCAGATGTCGTTCGCCATCAGCAGGTCAGCGGGCAGACCGCGATCCGATTCCTCGAGCAGGTGTGGAACCGTGATCTCAGCTCCTACGACCCGGACGGCCCGCTTCCCGAGGTCGACCCCCAGCCGGGCGAGAACACCATCGCGCGGGGCCGCGCCAGCGTGCGGATGTTCTCCGATCCGCTCGCGGTGGCGAAACAGTGGCGGGAGCTCGCCGCAGCGAAGAAGCTCTCCATCCGCGAGCTGGTCATCGAGGTCAGCGGCAGGCAGTCGTTCATCGGCACGCCGGCCACCGTCGCCGAGACGATCAACAGGTTCGTGCAGGAGGACGCCAGCGACGGATTCATCCTCGTTCCACACATCACACCCGGCGGCCTGGACGAGTTCGCCGACACGGTCGTTCCGCTGCTACAGGAACGCGGCGTCTTCCGCAGCGAGTACGCGGGCACAACCCTACGCGACCACCTCGGCCTACCGCCTTCGGGCCTGCTCCCCTCACGACGCCCCACAGCTTTCACCGGACGGAAGGGCGCACATCAATGACGTCAGCTCAGCTAGCCGCAGCCGCAGCCGCAGCCGGACCCACGGTCGGGGCCTGGGACAACTCACCCGCGGTCGCACCACGCGGAACGGTGATTCTGATCGCTGGTCGCGGCGAGCATCCCGGGGTCTACGAGCGGTTCGGCACCAGGATCGCCTTTGACGGCTACCGGGTCCGGGCGCTCGGCGACCCAACCGTCGACGAGCAGGCGGTGACGTCGCCTGCCCCACGCATCAGGCGCGGCTCGATGCCGACGCGCATGTGCGCCGTGGCGCCCTGACGGTCCCGGTGCCACGGTCCTGGATCGCTGACGCAGACCTTCCCACCATTGCGCGCTGGACCAGCTGATCGTAGTCGCACCGATCATCCGTAGACCCGGCCTCCGACGGACGCACCGAACAGTGTTCCGCAGAGGTTTCCATGCGAAAGGACGGTACTGCCATCAGCACCAGATACATCATTATCGGGGCGGGTGCTGTAGGTGCGACCGTCGCCGCGCAGCTGGACGGGGCCGGCATTCCGGTCGTCGTGGTGGCCAGGGGAGCGAACCTCGCCGCGTTGCGATCCCAGGGGCTGCGCTACATCCGGCCGGACTCCGACCGGCGGGTCGCCCTCCACGTCGCCGGTGGGCCGGACGAGGTCGACCTGCACGCGGACGATGTGCTGGTGCTCGCCACCAAGTCGCAGGACTCTGAAGCGCTGCTACAGCAGTGGGCATGGCGCCCGGTGACCGTGCACGGCGCCGTGCGCACGGCCGCGGAGGTACTGCCGATCCTGTTGCTGCAGAACGGGCTTGAGAACGCTCGGACGGCGTTGCGGCGGTTCGCCATGGTGGTCGATGCGGTTGTTCTCATCCCGTCCTCGCATCTGCGGGCCGGAGAGGTCGTGTCCCCGGGCGCACCGATCGCCGGTGCTTTCTACCTCGGCCGCGCGCCGCATGGCAGTGATCCGGTCGTGGAGCGCATCGCCGCGCAGCTGCGCCGGGGCTCGTTCGCCGTCGGGGTGGTCGGGGACATCGACCGCTGGAAGGCCGGCAAGTTGCTCGCCAACCTGGCCTACAATCTTGATGCGCTCTACGCTCCCGGTGAGCTGCGCGACGCGGCGGCGGCTGCACTGGTGGACGAGGCGCGGGCGGCGTTCGCCGCGGCCGGGATCGCGGCCGTAGATGTGGCGGCGGACAGCACTCTCGACCTGTCCCAGCTGGTCGTGCACGACATCCCCGGCCACGCGCGGCACAGCAGCTCAACCTGGCAGAGCCTGGCCCGCAGCGGGTCGGTGGAGTCGGACTTCCTCAACGGCGAGATCGTGCTGCTTGCCCGCCTGCACGGCCTTGACGCACCGATCAATGCGGGGGTGGCGCAGCGGATCGCCACCGCGGCGCTCACCGGGACGCCTCCCGGCAGTCTCGACCAGGCCGATCTCGCGGCTCTGCTGGCGTCGGCGCGCCGGCTGTACCACGCCAACGGACCCGAGCTCCTTCCAGCGGTGCTCGTCGACGCGAAGCGACTGCACGATGAGCTGGCGTCGGCCGCGCCGCCGCTGCTGCTTGACGTCCGCTGGACGCTGGGCGACCCGCGCGGGCGTGACCACTACCGGGAGGGCCACCTGCCGGGCGCGGTCTACGTCGACCTCGACACCGAGCTCGCCGCCGCGCCGGGCGGGATGGCCGGACGCCATCCGCTCCCCGACGTCGAGGCATTGGCGCGGTCAGCCCGCGGCTGGGGCCTGACCGCCGGGCGGCCGGTTGTGGTCTACGACGACAACGGGGGACAGTCCGCAGCGCGGGCGTGGTGGCTGCTGCGCTGGGCGGGCGTCGCCGACGTGCGTATCCTCGACGGCGCTCTGGGCGCCTGGCGGGAGGCCGGCTTCGAGATCGAAGCCGGCGAGACCGTTCCGGTTCCCGGGGACGTCGTGCTCACCGCGGGAGCGCTGCCGACCCTCGACGCCGACGGCGCCGCCCGGATGGCCCGCGAGGGCGTCCTGCTCGACGCCCGCGCGCCGGAGCGCTACCGCGGCGAGGTGGAGCCCGTCGACCTGCGCGCGGGACACATCCCGGGCGCGGTCAGCGCGCCGACGGGGGACAACCTGGACGAGAAGGGGTATTTCCTGCCTCGGGCCTCGTTGCGTGCCCGGTTCGCGGCGCTGGGTGTCGGTACGTCGGAGCCCGTCGGGGTCTACTGCGGGTCCGGGGTGACGGCGGCCCACCAGATCGCCGCGCTCGCCGTGGCCGGGTTTGAATCCGCGCTGTTCCCGGGCTCGTGGTCGGCGTGGTCGTCCGACCCTGACCTGCCCGTCGCCACCGCAATCCAGGAACCCCATCCTCCGGTCGCGCGGGAAAGCCCAGAACGCTTCGGTGCACGGGGCTGAAGGATGTGAAACTGATGCTGCTATCGAAGCATCGGATTCACATCGTTGAGAGCCGGTCGGAGAGCCTGGTTTGTGGGAACGTTCCCGCGCTGGATGTGGTGGAACACCGACGGAGCGGTGTCTTCACGCCTACGAGTCCCCATATGCTCCGGTGCGGCTCACCGGGTGGCTCGCTCCGGCCGGGCATGAGCGAGCAGGAGGGTGACGTCGTCGTCGTAGCCGCCACTGCGGTTGATGAGCGTCAGAAGCCGGTCCGCGGTGGCGGACAGGTCGGCCGTTTCCGACAGGACGCGCAGCAGCCGTCGGCAGCCCTCGCCGATGTCGACGGCGGGGGATTCGACCACGCCGTCGGTGTACAGGGCGAGGGTGGATCCGGCGGGGAACCGGTGATGTGTTTCGGTGAACGTCTGCTCGTCGACGCCGAGGATGATCCCGTGGGCGCCGTCGAGGAGTTCGGCGGTGCCATCAGGATGGCGCAGGGCCGGGGGCAGGTGGCCGCCGTTGACCACGGTCAGGGTGGCGCCGGCCGGGTCCCAGATCACGTACAGCACGCTGGCGAAGGTTTCGATGCTCCGGGTGACGGCGTCGAGTTCGGTCATCACGGCGGTGGGGGGCAGGTCGAGACGGGCGAGGGCCCGGGCGGTGGTGCGCAGCTGCCCCATGGCGGCGGCGGCGCCCAGGCCACGGCCCATGACGTCGCCGATGACCAGCGCGACCTGTCCGGCCCGCAACGGGAGGACATCGAACCAGTCGCCACCCACCTCGGTGCCGCTGGTGCCGGGTTGGTAGCGCCATGCCAGTTCGAGACCTCCCACGGTTGGGATGTCGCGAGGCATGAGTGCGTGTTGTAGCGTCAACGCGGCGGTTCGCTGGTGGTTGAAGGCACGCGCATTCGCGATCGCGCTCGCGATCCGGCTCCCCAGTTCCGCCGCGGTCTGGACATCCTGTTCGCCGTAGGGCCGCGCCGCGGTGACGCCGAACCCCACGCTTCCGAGGTACTCCCCGCCGACCAGCAGCGGCACCACGATCGCGGACCGAAGCCGAAAGTGCCGGATCACCGCGGCTACGCGCGGCGCGGGGGAGGCGTCGAACAGCCTGTCGTCGATGTCGATGCGGACCGGTTGGCCGGTGATGAACACCTGCCCCGGCGGACGCCCCTTCATGTTGATCATTTCGCCCGACTGTGGAAGGTCCAGATCGGGAGGCGGTCGGGGTAGATTCGAGGAGTGGGCCCATACGACCCGGCGGAGCATGAGCGGGTCGGGGTCGGCATCCAGGGGATAGGGCTCGTCGGCCAGGTACAACTCGCAGATGTCGGCGAACTCCGGGACGACGAGCGTGACTATCTCCCGGACCGTTGCGGACAGGTCCAGCGACGCGCCGAGCAGCCCGCTCGCCCGGCTCAGTAGCAGCAGCCGCCGCTCCACCGCGTCGCGTTCGGCCTGCGCGCGGTGTTCGTCGGTCACGTCCACCGCTGCCACACCCATCGCGACTCTGGCTCCTGTCGAGTCGTGAAGAGGGTAGCGGCAGACCCGCAGGACACGCTGGTCCGACGGGTCCGACGGCATCGCCGTGGTCACCTCATCGTCGATGATCGCCTCACCGGTCGCCATGACCAGGCGGTCCAGCTCCGCATTGACAGGGTCGAGGTCCGGGAACAACTCGGACACACGCCTGCCGATCGCTTTCTCGGCGGACAGGCCGAAGGCCCTGACCCAGGCCTGGTTCACGGCTCGGATCCGCAGGCCGCGATCGATGACCGACAGTATGATCGGCGCCGCGTCGAACACCTGCGAACAGAGCAGCACCTCTTCCCAGCGGTCCGATGTCGGCGGGACGGGCCAGCCAGGCCGAGACGTACGAAGGTCCTCGGGTGCCTGACCGCCGGGCTGCGGCATCGGGTTCATGTCGGGACCGGTCCTGCCAGGGACATGAGCTGCCGGTCGTGGCCGGAGGCTCGGGCGGGTAGAGACGCGTACAAGTGTGGGACACGTCCATCTTCTGCGCGAACGGGAGTACCGGCACCGCAACGGCACCTGGCGGTGGGGGGGCGGCTCCAGGGCATATCTGATGGATCATCGCCCGCATCGACCAACATCCATCAGCACGCCCTAGCGGTTGGTGACTTTCAGTCCCGTAAGTAGCTGGTCCACGGCGGCAACGGCTTGGTCCTTCGCGGCGGCCGGGTCGTCGGCGCTGGCGATGAACAGGGCCGCCTCGTCAATGGCGGCGAGCAGGATGTGGGCGAGAGCGTTGAGCGGTTGGGCAGGCACGGTTCCCTCTGTCACCGCGAGGTCGAGGAGGGCGTGGATCGCGCCGAGTCCGTAGCGTTCTTCGATCGCTCGCCATTCACGCCAGCCGAGGACGGCGGGTCCGTCGATCAGCAGGATGCGCTGTACCTCGGGTTGGAGTGACGCGTCGAGGAATCCCAGGAGGCCGTGCCGGAGGCGGGCGAGGGCGTCGCCGCTGCTGCTGGTGGTGGCGGTATCCGCCGCGGCGAGGACGTCCTCCTCAACTTGCTCGAAGACAGTGAGGAACAGCGCCTTCTTGTCGGCGAAGTGGTGGTAGAGCGCCCCTCTGGTGCCGACGCCGGCCGCCGCGACGACTTCCTCGGTGCTGGTGTCGAAGTAGCCCTTCTCGACGAACAGCCGCCGGGCCGCCGCGACCAGGGCGGAGCGCGTGGCCTCCGCGCGTTCCGCGACCAGCGCCGCTCGCACGGCACTGCGGGATGTCGACGTCCGTTGACCGCTGTCCACCTCTCCAGTATGGTCCGCCTACAGGTTGTATGGGAAACATACAGCCTGTATGTCACTGAGTGTACCGAAATGGGGACGTAATGAGTGACTCAGCCCGTATCGTTCGCGAGTTCTGCGACCTGATGGCCAAGCGTGACCCTGCTCTGCTGCGGCCGTTTCTCGCCGGGGACGCCGTCTACCAGAACACCGGCATGCCTGCGGCCGTCGGCGCCGCAGCCGTGCTGGACGACCTCGCCGGCCAGTTCGCCATGTTTCCCGACGCCTACGAGTACAAAATGATTAATATGGCGGTCGATGGCGACGTGGTCCTCACTGAACGCCTTGACATGATCCGGACTCCTGACGGTGTGAGGGGCGTTCCGGTCATGGGTACCTTCGTCGTCCGTGACGGTGTAATCACCCGGTGGACCGACTACTTGGACACAGCGCTGCCCGCCAAGATGATGAGCGGCGCGGACACCAGCGCGCTGGTCCCCGCGACCTACTGACCATCGACCTGGCGCGGCCTTCCCGGCGCCGACCACTTAGAGCGTGTCTGAGAAC
>NZ_CAUVXI010000210.1:0-6772 GCF_963555845.1 Protofrankia sp. Cas8
GTGCAGAAGTCTGATCAATAACTCCTTGACCTGCCAGTATGCCCATCTGGCGGGTGCTGAACCGGGTCCGTGTAGCCTCATCGTCCGATGATGACTTTGCTGCCGCAGGCCCACGCCAGGCCTGCTGAAGCCCGTCGCCCGGAACATTTCCCTATCTGCGAGGCCCACGTGTCGTGCGGCGACGTCCACTTCGGCGACGTCCAGGGTCGCGAGACGGCCCCGTCACGCGGAGGGAGTCAACTGTGAAACACAGAGAAACCACCGATGAAACACGTTACACACTGCAAAAAACAACATCTGCCGATGCAGCAGAATCGACAACGGACCAGCAAGAACTCGTCCAGGTCGCAGCGGAAAGCAGGCGCGCGCTCGCACCCCGCACGGCAGCGCCACCCAGGTTCGGCCCGACAGCGGCAGCCAAGAAGGTGGTGTCGATCCGTGGCCGGGTCTGGCTCGCCGGCCTGGGTGCTCTCGCGGTCGCTGCCACGAGCCTTGGCTGTCACGTCGCCCCGATCAGAGGTGATGGTGTCGGGAATGCAACGCTGGCGACCACGTCCGGGCCGTCCGTCACGCCGGTCGCCGGCGCGTCCATCCCGACGGCCGGGGTCGGCAACGACGACCCGAACAGCGGCCCTGGCCACGCGCCGGCCGCCAGCAGCAGCACCTACGCCGGACCGCCACAGGTCGCCACCACCGTCCGATCAGCCGCCGTGGCCGCCGTGGCGCCCGGCGGATCGATAGTTCCCGGCGGAGTCACAGTTCCCGGCGGAGCCACAGTTCCCGGCGGCGGCCCCCTGTCCGGCGGATGGACCAGCGGCGTCGCCGCGGGCACTCTGGCGGAGGCGAACCAGTGGGCTGCCTTTCGTGGCCGGCCGGTTGACGTGATCGTCACCTTTGCCGACCGGTCAAGCTGGGAAACGATAACGCACCCATGGCTCGGCTCGGACCCCGAGAAATTCGCCGGCTTCGCCGGCACCTGGGTGATCAGTCAGCCGTTCTTCCCCGACTCCGGCGGCGACATCGGCGCCTGCGCGTCGGGAGCGTACAACTCGCACTGGCAGGAGTTCGGCCGGTGGCTGATCGGTCAGGGCCGCGCGAACAGCATCGTCCGGCTTGCCTGGGAATTCAACGGCGACTGGTTCCCCTGGTCTGCGTCGAACAAACCGGGGTCATGGGTCGGCTGCTTCCAGCAGGTGGTCGGTGCCATCCGGCAGACAGATGCCCAGGCCCGGATCGACTGGACGCTGAACTCGCACACCGACGGCGCCTTCGATTTCTACCCGGGTGACGCATACGTCGATGTCATCGGCATCGACACCTTTGACATGTGGCCGGCAAGTACAGACGAGAACTCCTGGAACACCCAGTGCGACGAAGCCGAAGGACTCTGCTCTGTGATCAAGTTTGCCCGCGCGCACGGCAAGAAGTTCTCCGTGCCGGAATGGGGGCTCGTCGGCACCCACGACACCGGTGCCGGAAGGGCCGGGCAGTCCGGCGGAGACAACCCCTTCTACATCCGGAAAATGCACGACACGTTCGTCGCCAACGCCGATGTCGTGTCGTACGAGGCGTATTTCAGCAATTCGGACCCGGGCAACGTCCATTCCTCCCTGACCGGCCCAGTTGAAGAGCCCAGCAGCGCCCAGGCCTACGCATCGCTGTGGTGACGACGTTGCCGCCGCTACGATGAGCGGCTACCCACTCACAGGCTGACCCGGTCTTCGGCGAACGCCGTGACCACGCCGTTGTCGCCGTGAATGTCGACAACGGCGTGGTCACGGCGACCGAAGGCGAACAGGAGGAGTTCGGCCGGGTCGCCGACGAGGGTCACGTTACCGGCACCACGCCGCAGCACAACCCGCCCCGGGCCGTCAGCACGCTCGGCGATCACTCCGACGGCGGACCGCCGGTAGGCGGCCCGACCGAACAGTTGAAACGATCTCCACAACGCCAGCTGCGTCCCCGCGTCAAGCAGGGGTCGCTCCCATCCGGGTCTGGCCCGCCGAACGTCCTCATGATGGACGAAGAACTCGACCAGGTTCGTGGCATCGTCAACCGGTCCGACACGGGCTGGATGCCACCACGGCGGGCCGCCACGGAAAATTTCCACCAGGTTCGGATAGGTGTCGCCGCGCATCGTGGACCGCTCCGCCGCCACCGTCACACCGTGCAACCACTTTATCGCCAAACCAGGCAGCGCGTGCGGCACCCGGTCCCGAGTCACCAGATGAGCGACAAGATCATGCGCCGTCCAACCGTCGCACAAGGTGGCCTGTGCCGGACCGACCTCATCCAGAAGATCCGCAAGGGTCACACGCTGCACACGAGCACGTCCCATACGCGTAATCCTAGGACCTCGCCATCATCTCGGTGGCTACCGACGCGGTCGCCGTCGCCCTCGCGGCCCGTGCCCTCCAACCCCGGCCGCCTGGGCGCCACGAGGGACCTGCCGCCGACCGGCGATGCCACCAGCGTCGGTGCTGGCGGCACCAGGGGCACCAGAGGAGACATCGGTGCTGGCGGTGCTGGCGGTGTCCGGCGACGGAGCCGGAGTCGGAGTCGGACGTCCGAGCAGGTACCAGCCCCACAGTCCCGCCGGCGCGGGTGCCCGGATCCGTCCACCCGCGGCAACCCGGGCATCCATGGTGTCGAGGACATGATCCCAGCTCCCGGCAAGCCGCAGGACGAGGCCTCCAACCACAGCGGAGCGGGGAATGTACGGGTGGGGGCGGGTGGGTGCCCGCCGCATCGCCCGTCGGAACGACATGATGAGCCGGCGACGCTCGTCCGAGGAAAGTTCCTTCTCAAGGTCGGCAACCAGAATGTCCTCAGCGGCGATGTGCTGCTCCTCGAGCTCGGCCAAGCGCTCGCGCAGCGCTCCCATCGACTCGCCCGGCCGGTGCACGTCGCCCTGGATGTGCTGGGAGATGCCACGTAGCACCGACGACGTTTCCCGCCCCTGGGCACACAGCTCCGCGATACGCGGCCGGCTGTCCGGGAGGCGGCGGCGCGCCACCGGGTAAATGGAGGTCTGCACCGAGTACATATGTGCACTGATCGCCGCAACCGCGGTATCGGCAGCCCGCAATGCGCGTCTGGGGTCCCCGGAGGTCGCCGCTTCGGTGAAGGTCAGCTTGACAAGCTGCGTCGCATCATCATGGGAGGCGCTGATCATCTCAAGGAGGGACATCTCGCCCGGATCATTCCGTTCGCCGACCCCGGGATCCCTGACTGGTCGTCCATCTCCCGGCCCCGTTGTGGATCCCGGCCCCGTCGCGGATCCCGGCCCTGTTGTGGACGTCATCGCCACCCCCACGCCTGCGTACTTCCACGGTGCGACGACCGAGCCGACAGCAGCGAATTCGGCACACTACGGTCGACCGTCGACGGTCATCGGTCAAACTGTACGCTCAAGGTTTGAGCTCCGCTATTCACCCGACGACACCAACGCAAGGTGCGTGCCCCGGCCCCGCGAGGCCGCGCCCCTGTTACCGGACGCTCTTCAGGAACGATGTGCATCTGGTGTTGTGGCAGAAGCATCAGATTCACATCGTTAAGAGCGCCTGGCAGTAGGGGCGTGGGTCAAGGAGTGGGGCTGGGGCGGGTGGGATCGCGAGGTGCGAGAAGGGGGCCACCCTGGTGGTGGGTGTCGACCGACGAGCCGGGGTACCCGTGCATCGCGCAGCGATGGACGGGTAGCGATGGACGGGTAGCGCTGGACGGGTAGCGCTGCGGCAAGGTGCGTGCCCCGGTGCCGCCACGCCACTGGCACGCCACGCCACTGGCGCTGGCACGGCATGGCACGCCCCTCTTGTCGGGCGCTCTAAGCCCGCTCGAAACACCCGGCACCAGAAGAGGCCAGACCGACATACCTGGCGACCGGCAGGACCATCGACGGAAGGAACCGCAAGTGAGCGACGATCATGTCGATGACGACACCGGCGATCGGCATGACAGGCGGTACCCGTCCGCACCGCATGCAGCCAGCCATCCGTCGACCCCGGCGGGATGGCTGGCGGGTGCCCTGGCCAGACCAGTATCCCTGGTCCGAATGGTCCCCAAACGGCGCCGCACCCGCCCTGAGGACCCTTCGACACCAACCGGCCGGGTGGTCGCCTGCCACGTCTACCGGGACGGCGCTCGCGACCCGCAACCTATCCACCACACCGATGCCCTGCGCGTCGCCCGGGAGCACCACCGCGGTAGTTTCGCCTGGCTCGGCCTTTACGAACCGAGTGCGGCGGATCTGTCCAATATCGCCGATGTCTACGGCCTGCATCCCCTCGCCGTCGAGGACGCCGTCACCGCCCACCAACGGCCGAAGCTGGAACGATACGGGGAGACGCTTTTCGTTGTCCTCAAGACCGCCTGTTACGTGGAACACGAGGAGCTGACCGCGACATCGGAAATCGTCCACACCGGCGAGGTGATGGTATTTCTCGGACGGGACTTCATCGTCACGGTCCGCCATGGTGAACACGGCGGGCTCCAAGCGCTGCGCAGCCGGTTGGAGAAGCAACCAGAAATGCTACGCCTAGGACCGTCGGCCGTCCTCCACGCCATCTGCGACCAGATTGTCGATGATTACCTGGTCGTCACCGAAAAGATCGAAGTCGACATCGACACCATCGAGGGCTCGGTCTTCCGCCGCTCGACCCGCCCCGACGCCAGCAAGGTCTACCAGCTCAAACGCGAGGTGCTTGAGCTCAAACACGCCGTCACGCCACTTGCCGCTCCGGTGCGGGCGCTCACCGAGCCGGGCGTCGGCAGGATCCCACCGCGGATTCAGGAGTACTTCCGTGATGTAGCCGACCACCTCGAACTGGTCACCGAGCGAATAGCGCGATTCGATGAACTGCTGTCGTCGATCATCCAGGCAACCCTGACGCAGGTGACCATCGCGCAGAACGAGGACATGCGCCGTATCAGCGCCTGGGTCGCCATCGCCGCGGTTCCGACGGCGGTCGCCGGCATCTACGGAATGAATTTCGATCATATGCCGGAGCTGCGGCAGGTCTGGGGATATCCGGCCGTTCTCTGTCTGATGGCGACGATCTGCTTCGCGCTGTATCGGTCCTTCAAGCGCAACGGCTGGCTGTAATCACAGATAAAAAACCCAGGCGACAAGAACCATACAACAACGACCACGCATCAAGCCGATGGTGTAGTCTATTACGCCCGTTGAATCACCGGGATCAGGTCACTGCAACCGACCGCCTCACCCGTGAACCCGGTACGGTGAAGAGGAAACCCGCCGGCCGAAGGTCATACGATCATGATACCGCTCGCCCGGCCACAGGCCCCGGGCAACCTGAGTCGGGGTACCGGCTGCCGCGGAGAGGCGAGAGTAGATCGGTGCCCCGAACCAGGCAAATCCAGGTGGATTACGGACGTACCAGACCCCGTCGTGCGGCCATCGCAGGGCGTGGGTATCACCCGTTCGGACTATCGCCAGGGGTGCTGCGGGTCAGGCCCGGCCGCTGGGTGGATACCACCGGAGCGCCCTGCCGTCCTCCCGTTCGGCCCTACCGCTCCTGAGGACAGCGACCCATCAGGACTACCGTCTCGCTTTGATAGCTATTTACGACTATGCAGTTCCGATATATCACCCGACGACGGGATTCACGAAGACCACGGCGTCGGCTACCGTAATCGGCTGTGTCGGCCCTTCGCGCGGGAACCCACCGTCAACCGCCGTCCCAGCGGCCGGCCAACGGCAGACGGCTAGGACTGCGATCACACCCCGTGCTGACCCTTGCAACGGACCTGCATGACAACGGTCACATCCCCCGCCGCGCCCACGACCTGACGTGCCTCAGCACACGGGACGACATCCGTGACATGGCCCACGACGTGCACGACGCGGTCCGATGACCAAACCGACGTACCCGGTTCGCAATGATCTTATCGCGGAGCTGGTAACAAGGTTGGACCAACTTGATCAGCTCCTCGGGCGGCTGGAGGATGCTGAGCGCCAGGCCGCGGACGCCAGCGAGCACCTGATGCGTACCCGGCGGTGGCAGGAGGACACGGTTCGTGCGATTCAGGATGAGCGGGCGCAGATGCGCACTCATCAGCGGGCCCTGGACGATCTCGCGGACCGCGCGCAGGCCGCCGTCGAAGCCCTGTCCGGCCATTACCGCTCCCTGCCTGCCGAGGTTCACCAACTCGCGGTCGAACTGCACGTCCTGGAGACCGCCGGCCTGCTCTCCCGCCGCGCGACCCGCACCCGCCGCCACTGACCCCGGGCCGCCACTGACCCCGGGCCGCCACTGACCCCGGGCCGTCACAGCCCCGGGCGGGCCGTGTGGCTCACGCGGGATGCGCCCCCGCGGGATGCAGGAGCGAGACATCTCATAGCGATCGACACTATCCGTGATCGGATGACTCTACCAAGGCGACAATTTTCACTACTACATGGCAACGAAAGATAACTATCGGCACTCGAGTGCCCCCCGCCGCCAGACTGTCGTCGCTATGGCGTAATGTCATCTTCCGCATCCTGTGGGTCACGGCATCGGGCGCCTCAGCCAGGCGGCCTGCCGCCCGGACCAACAGGTCAGGGCATGGCGGCGAGCTGGTCGGCATGGAGGATGGGAGGAGCCGATATGGTCACTTCTGTGAGCACTCGCCGTAGTTGTGAGGGACTAGTGTTTACTGGCACCATCCTTTTGAACTAGTCTCACCCCGACGTCACGACAACACCGGGCCGAACGCCGAATCCTGCCCACGGTCCCGGTGTCCCCTCCGAGTCGTCACCAGGGCAGGAGCG
>NZ_CAUVXI010000210.1:6797-9535 GCF_963555845.1 Protofrankia sp. Cas8
GACCAACAGGTCAGGGCATGGCGGCGAGCTGGTCGGCATGGAGGATGGGAGGAGCCGATATGGTCACTTCTGTGAGCACTCGCCGTAGTTGTGAGGGACTAGTGTTTACTGGCACCATCCTTTTGAACTAGTCTCACCCCGACGTCACGACAACACCGGGCCGAACGCCGAATCCTGCCCACGGTCCCGGTGTCCCCTCCGAGTCGTCACCAGGGCAGGAGCGGGGGACCCATCCTCCACCGGACGACACCGAGCCGCGGTGCAGTCCTAGGGGTTAAGCGAGCTGTGCGACGGTCGCACGGCCCACCGGGCAGCCCAGCCCGAACCCGACAGCTCACCTCGCAGGCGAACGGGAAGGATCACAGCCTTGTCTGCGCCCGATGTGCAGCTTGATCCGGCAACATGGTCATATTCGTCGTCGCCGACAAAGTCGCCAACGAGATCGGCAACGACGTCGTCTCTGCGACCGCCTGCCGACATGACCGGGCGCTCAGCCCGTGGCAGGCACCGCGCGCCGGCTCCACCGTCGGGAACAAGTCGCGTCCGAGCCCGGGCCGCGGTAGCCGCGATGACAACCGGCACGGTTGCCGTGTCCGGTGTTGCGCTCGCCGGCTGCGCCCCGACCGACACCGGTATGGACGAAACCTCGGTCAGCTCGCGGGTCACGCTAGGATCGCAGTTCGGAAGCCAGGCGTCCCTCGCAGGCCTGCGCACGTCGGTCATCAACCCGGCCACCTCGGTCGGCCCCGGCTCCATCACAAGCCAGGTGATCGATCAGGCCGACCTGCACCCGAAGTCGGCTGTCGCGCTGAAGGTCACCAATCCGGACGTCTCCGTGCAGGCCGACCAGCCCATCGACATGGGCTTCGCCCTCGAGGACGGAACGACCCACGCGCCGCTGCCGAACCAGCTCATCAAGGTTCAGGTGAAGCTGCCTGACGGCTGGGCGACATTCAAGCACCTGTACACCAACGAACAGGGCTTCGCCAGCTACACAGCCAAGATTCTCACCACGACACAGATCACGGCTATCTTCGACGGCACCGACGCCCTGCAGTCGGCGCACTCCTCGAACATCGGTACGATGACTGTGATGCCTGGTCCAGCCCCGGCAGTCCCGGCACAGGCACCTCGATCGGTGGCTCGTAGCGTTCTTCAGGCATCCGGCTCCAGCGGGGCCAGCACGATATCACCGAGTACGATCGATGCGACGATATCCGCAGGCTCCCTCGGTCTACGGGCTGTTTATCTGGCGGCACAACAGGCCGGTAAGCCCTACGTGTACGGTGCAGAGGGACCTTACGCATTCGACTGCTCCGGCCTGGTTCAGTATGTCTTCAAACAGCTGGGGCGCAGCCTTCCTCGCACGGCGGAAGCTCAATACGAGGCAACGACCCGAGTATCGCAGTACAACAAACAGCCCGGCGACCTGATTTTCTTCGGTACACCTGGTAACATTTACCACATGGGCATCTACGCCGGTGATGGCAAGATGTGGGTAGCCCCAAAATCAGGTGACGTTGTCAAACTCGAGGCTATCTGGACCACGTCGTACTCGGTCGGCCGCGTCAGCTAGCGTGCAATCACAGTCCCAACGCCCTCTCGGGGGCCAAGGAGCCTGGTAGGTCGGCTCGTACGTCGGTACCGGCGACAGCAGCGTCCATCCTGGTCATGTGAAACGGTTACCGCTCCTTCAAAACACAATCGGGTTCCGCGTGTCCTCCCCCTCCGGTTACGCGTGAACCTCGCCGCCAGGTCGGTGCTGTCGAAATCGGCGCTGATCTGGCGGCCCCAAACCACAACTGGATGTCTCCAAGGACTTCCGCTGGTCGGAGCGAGCCAACCCCCCCGGCTCGTAATGCCCGGCGGAACGCGGGCTTCCGCTGGCCTTGCGCACTGAACCCCCCCCACAGTGCGCTCGGCCGGTGGGAGTCCAGAACTCCCGCCGGCCGGCCGCGCCACCCCCCCGGCTGAGCCGGCCGGCGGGAAGTCAATCCGGTGATGACACGAAGCGTGCCCAGAGACAGAGCTGGTGGTTCCAGGATCTCTGGAGATCCTGGAACCACCAGCCGCGCGAAACGAGCCATCAGCGCGCGGCCTTCGGTCGCTCTAGCCCCTGATATCTTTCGAAAACGTCCACAAAGCAGCGGTCGTGGCTTCGTCCCATTTCTGGGGCAGAAGCTTGACATGAACCTGCGAAGGGCACGCGGGCGCCGGTCCGACCGTGTTCACCGCCCCGACCGCCGCAAACAGTGGCTTCTGCGCGGAGTCAAGCGAGCTGCAGGCGACCGTAAGGGCCATGCGACCGCCTTCTCCCTCGCCCCAGATGTAGATCCGGGACATGTCGATGTTCGATCGCTCCTGAGCGACGTAGCGGACCACGTCCCGCAGGTACTGCGCATCCGGGCCGTTGACCTGCCAGCTGCTGGCCACCGCCTCCGGGTACACCAGGGCGAACTTCTGGCGATCTGCAAGCGCCGACGCGTTGCTGGCCTTCTCGATCGCCGCCATGTCGCTGCCGTCGTCAGCTAGAACGAGGACCAACGGCACCGGCTGCCTGGGCTTAGGGGCGGCATGTACCGCAAGCTCACGGCCTGCCGACGCGTAGCCCGCCGGAATCGCAGCGCGCTCGGTCTTCACCGTGGGTGAGCGGTACGTATAGGCGAAGGCAACCACGACCACAGCTACGACGATCAGCGTCCGTCGACGGTTCTTGGTCCACAGCGCTTTCCCGACTT
>NZ_CAUVXI010000211.1:0-4967 GCF_963555845.1 Protofrankia sp. Cas8
CCCGTCGACGATATTCCACGCACGTGCTGGCGTTGGAGCAAAAAATGGTCAGGGATTCTCGTGAGGTCGCCGGGCCGGCGAGCAATTGTCAGAACTTGTGGATGAGGTTCGCGGCTCAGGAGATCGGCCGTGCGGTGCGAAGGTGAGGGTGGAGGCGCTCATCGTCCATTCCAGGCCGTCGAGGCCGCCGCCGAGATACGTGGCGGATCGAGGGGAATCGGCGGTGACGATTAGGTTGTTAAGCGGGGTCAGGAATCCGGCTACGCAATTTCGCCGGCCTGTGCCGTTCCGTGCGCCTCCGCCGGGGAGGCGCGCGGTCCCGTCAGCCTTCCAGGGCCTGCCGGTAGCGCTTGGCGTGCAGGGCGAGGACCTCGTCGGGTAGGGGGTTGACTGGGTTGTTGCCCTGCAGGATCAGTGGCTCGGCGAGCGTCATGCCTATGAGGTTGGCGGTGTTCGGCATGGGGGATATCTCTTAATCTGATTAGCGGCGAATGGATTGTGAAGTGACACGTCCGGCGGTCGAGGCGGTGGGCTTGTCAGCGCACCGCCCGGTACGGGCTCTACGCAGCCACCGCCGCAGCCTCCGCGATCTGTTCGGGGCTGGGTGCCAGCCGGGGCGAGAGGAAGGTCACCGCGATCGTGACGACGGCGTAGACCGCCGCCACGAGCAGCCCGCGGTGAAAGCCCTCGGTCAGCCCGTCGGACTGGCTCGCGCCGGAGGCGATGGCGGAGGTGGTCCGGGAGGTGGACAGGGTGCTCACGATGGCGAGCCCGAGCGCGCCGCCGACCTGTTGGAAGGCCTGGACGACACCGGACGCGGCGCCGGCCTCCTGGTGGGAGACGTCGACCACGGCGGCGATCTGCGCGGGAACGGCGATCGCGCTGAGGCCGGCACCGAAAATGATCAGGCCGGGCATCAGTCCGGTCGGGTAGGAGCCGTGTGCGTCGACGCGCGCGAGCAGGAGGAGTCCGGCGACGTTGAGCACGGCGCCGACCATCATGACCGGCCGTGTTCCGAGGCGGGTGACCAGCGGGGTGGCCATGACCGCCCCGAGGATGGCGGCACCGCCCATGGGCAGGAACTCCACTCCCGTGCGCAGCGCCGAGTCGCCGCGCACCTGCTGCAGGAAGATCGCGGTCAGGAAGAACATCGACAGGAAGGCGGCACCGTTAAGCGCGAGCGCGCCACCGGCCGTGCTGAGCGCCCGGGCCCGAAGCAGCCGTAGCGGAACCAGCGGCGCCGTGGTCCGCGCCTCGACCGCCAGGAAGGCGGCGAGCATCACCACACCCGTGGCCAGGAACCCGATGACCTCCGCCGAGGACCAGCCGACGGGTTCGGCGCGGACCACGCCGTACACCACGGCGAGCAGGCCGCCGGTACCGAGCACGGCGCCCAGCAGGTCGAAGGAGCGGTTGCCCTGGTGCGGGGCGATGGGGCGGACGAAGACCGGGGTGGCGATGACGAGGGCGATCACGATCGGGACGTTGACGATGAAGACCCAGCGCCAGCTCAGGGAGTCGACCAGCACCCCGCCGAGGACCACGCCCGCCGTGCCGCCGAGGCCGGCCAGGCCGCCCCAGACGCCCATGGCGATGTTGCGTCGCCGGCCGTGTTCGAAGGTGATGGTGAGGATGCCCAGGGCGGCCGGGGACAGCAATGCGCCGCCGAAGCCCTGGACGGCCCGCGCAGCGATCAGCTGTCCTGGTGAGGTGGCCAGGCCCCCGGCCAGCGAGCTGACGCCGAACAGGGCGAGCCCGGCGATGAAGACCCGCCGCGACCCCAGCAGGTCGGCCACGCGACCGCCGAGCAGCAGGAAACCGCCGAAGAGCAGGATGTACGCGCTGATCACCCATTGCAGTCCGTCGGTGGTGAAGCCGAGACCGCTCTGGATGTGCGGGAGCGCGACGTTCACGATCGTCACGTCCAGCACCACGATGAATTGTGCGAGGGCCAGCACGGTGAGCGTGGCCCAGGGACTGCGTCGCATGGCGAGATTCACGGATCATCCCTTTCTTGAACTGTAGGTACAAATATTGGGCACGGCGCGGCGGGCCCGAATCCATACGAGCGGTGGGGGTCAGAGAAGGTCGATGGCTGTGTTGATCACCCTGACGAGGCGGTCGGGCCCTGACTCGACACGGGCCATGAGCCGCGGTCGGCGTAATGGTCGCCGTGGCCATGGGTGATGTAGATCTGCGTGATGGTCCGGCCGATCTTCTCCACCCAGGCGAGCACCTCACGGGTGGTGCCGATGGTGAAGGGCGGGTCGACCAGGACAGCGTCGCGCTCGCCGTAGATCAGGGTCGTCGAGATGGGCGACCACACCATCGGGTCCCCGTTGGGAAGGTTTAGGGAAGGTTTAGAGCGCCCGGCAATAGGGGACGCGGCGTCGCGGGTGTCACGAACACCTTGAACATCAACGCGGTGATGTCTGTCTCCTGCTACGACCCGGCGGCGATCAGAACATCGTGTGGTCGTTGGCGGAGGTCTCCGGCACGTCCTGCGAGGCATTCCAGTGCTCGACGATCTTTCCGTGCCGCACCCGGAACAGGTCGATGACCGCCCGGCCGCGCTCGCCCGGCGTGTCGACGTACTGGCTGTGGACGGCCACCAGATCGCCCTCCGCGATCACCCGCTTCGGTGCCACGCTCCCCTGCGGGAACTGTTCGAAGTAGGCGGCCAGCCCGGCCTTCAGGCCCGCCACGCCGTCGGGGATGTTCGGGTCGTGCTGGTGGTACTCGCGGCCCGCGTACCTGTCGATGGCGGTCAGGTCTTTCTGGACCAGGAGCTGGTCGATGTACGCGGTGACCAGCTTCTTGTTGTACGCGGTGAGCCGCCGCTGCCCCGGCGCGTCGGTCTGCGGCCGGCTGAGCGTGGAGAACATGTCGTTGCCGTTGGCCGTGGTCGCCGGCACATCCTGGAGGACGTCCCAATGCTCGGCGAGCTTCCCGTCCTGGAAGCGGAAGATGTCGAAGACGGCGATCCCGGGGGTACCGGGGGTGGTGACGATTTTGGTGTGCACGAGCGCCAGGTCGCCCTCGGAGATGACCCGCTTGTAGTCGTAGGTGGCGTCCGGGAACTGCTGTCGCCAGGCGGTACCGAAGGCCTTGAGGGCCTCGGGGCCGTCGGGGGCCAGCGGGTTGTGCTGGATGTAGTCCGGGCGAACGTAACGGTCGACGAGGGAGGTGTCCGACTCGAACACGCTCCTGAGGACCTGGGCGGCCAGCTGCGCCTTCCTGGTCTCCGCCACGGTCAGCACGATCTTGCCGGTGGTCCGGTCGGTTTCGCCGAGGGCGTGGGCCTTGGCGGCCTCGGCGAGGGGGAAGACGGCCTCGATGTGGGCGCGCAGAGCGCCGGTCTCGACGAGGTCGGCGATGGCCTGCATGCCGCCGTGGTCGGCTTCGACCAGGAGGGCCTCGAATCGTACGCCCCGCTCGGCCGCCTTGGCCGCCACGTCGGGGTCGCCACCCAGGAGCGAAATCAGAGTGCCGCCCGGACGCAGGACCTCCAGGGATCGGGCGAGGTTGTCGCCGGCGACCGGGTCGAGAACGATGTCGACGTCCGTGACGGCCGCGGTGACGTCGACGGTGCGGTAGTCGATGACCTCGTCGGCTCCCAGGGAGCGCAGGAAGTCGTGCTTGGCCGCGCTGGCGGTGCCGATCACATATGCGCCCCGGGCCTTGGCGATCTGGACGGCGAGGTGACCGACGCCGCCGGCGGCCGCATGGACGAGGACCCGCTGCCCGGGCTGGACATCGGCGGTGTCGACGAGTGCCTGGTAGGCGGTGAGGGCTGCGAGCGGGAGGGCACCGGCCTGGACGTGGTCGATACCGGCGGGCTTGTGGGCGAAGGAACGGGCGGGGGCGGTCACGTACTCGGCGTGGGCGCCGACCCCGTAGGGGTAGGGCAGCATGCCGAAGACCTCGTCGCCCGGCTCGAACAGGGTGACGCCGATACCGACGGCCTCGACGACGCCGGAGACGTCCCAGCCCAGGACGAGTGGCATGCGGTCGATGGTCAGGACCTGAGCGCGGTTCTTCCAGTCGGTCGGGTTGACGCCGGCCGCGCGGACGGCGACCAGGATCTCGCTCAGGCCCGGCACGGGCCGGGGAACAATGACCTCCTTGAGCACCTCGGGAGAACCGTGGGTGTCCTGGCCGATGGCGCGCATGGTGGCGTTGTTCGTCATGCGTTCGGCGAGATCGAGAGTCATGGATCATCCTTTTCTTGAACTGTAGGTACAAAATTTCAGCATGGCGGGGTGGCCCGAATCCATGCGTGCCGTAGGGGTCAGAGAAGGTCGATGGTTGTGTCGATCACCCTGATGAGGCGGTCGGGCCTTGACTCGACACGGGCCATGAGCCGCATGCCGTTGACGGTGCTCAGCAGCAGGCTGGCCAGGCCCTTCGCGTCACGTCCAGGATCGATCTCCCCGGCGCGCTGACCCTCCTCGATCAGGGCGCGAAGGGTGCCCTCGATGCGGTCGAACATGTCTTGCACCTGCGCCGTCACGGATTCATCCGTGCGGCCGAACTCCATCGCGGTGTTCAGCGCCAGACAGCCACGGCGGTCGGGGTCGGCGAGGTCCGTCTCAGCGACGACAAGCAGTGCCTTGCGTAGCCGCTCCTTCACCGGCCCGGAACCCTCCAACAACTCCGTCACGGCCGAGTTCTGCAGGTCCAGGTAGCGGCGCAACGCCAGGTCGAACAGTTGGCGTTTGCTGCCGAAGGTGTTGTAGAGGCTGCCCTTGCCGATGCCCAGGGTGTCGATCAGGCATTGAGGTGTGGTGGCGCCGTATCCCTGTCGCCAGAACATCTGCATCGCCTGCTCGACCGCCACATCCGGGTCGAACTGCTTGGGCCTTCCCACGACTCAGACTCTAACACTATTCTGGACCTGCAAGTCCAGTATCTGTCTGTCAATCAGAACCATGGAATCCGGGACGGGCACCGGCCGTCGGCTATAG
>NZ_CAUVXI010000211.1:5376-5750 GCF_963555845.1 Protofrankia sp. Cas8
AAGCCGAGGACGGACGAGATGTTGATGATGCGCCCGCTTCCCTGGGCGCGCATGTGTGGCAGCACGGCCGTCGTCATCCGGATCGTGCCGAAGACGTTGACGTCGAAGATGCTCTGCGCCTGTGCGACGGAGCTCTCCTCGGCGGCACCCGCTGCACCGATACCGGCATTGTTGACCAGGACGTCGATCTGCCCGAACTCCTCGATCACCCGCTTGACGACGACGGTGACCGAATCGTCACTGGCCACGTCGAGATCGAGGAACGTCACCCCGTGGAGAGGGGCGACGCGCGAGGTGTTCCGGCTCGTGCCGATCACGGCGAACCCCGCCTCGACGAGCGCGAGCGCGGCTGCCCTCCCGATGCCTGAGGACGC
>NZ_CAUVXI010000211.1:6146-10273 GCF_963555845.1 Protofrankia sp. Cas8
ACCCGTCACGAGCGCCACCTGTCGCGTTGCTGTCATCGTCGACTCCCTAACCCTTTGGCGTACGGTCATACGACCATAGAGTGAGATGGAGCCCGAAGGCAAGGCTCCTCGGAAAATTAAGAGCGCCCGGCAACAGGGGTGTGGATCAAGGAGCGGGATCGGGGTACCTGCGCTACGCCCTGTCCTACCGGACGTCGAAGAGCTGCTGGCCGCTGACAGGAATCAATGTCGACGAACGCCTGCGTGTTCGGCCAGTCGCATGATCTCCGATCAGTCCGGCGCCCGACACCAGATTCGGATCATCGAAGCGGGCGTGCGTTTTCGCGATGATATGTAACAACTACACCTCGGAGGTGCCCTCTCGACTGTTACCGGCGACCGGGCGAACACAGAACAGCCGTCATGGTCAATTCCCTGCCGAGACCGAGCGGGTGGAGTGTGATCAGGGGGTGGCCGTCGGCCTGAGACGACGTGCCATCCACGGCAGGAGCCGCCAGAGTCTGCCCGCCAGCACTGTTCCCACCAGCAACAGGACATAGGTAATCGGGGTCCAGGCACCGCCGACCTGACTGCCATGACCCTCGGCGAAGGTGTACGTGACCGCGGTTTGCAGGTAGCCGATGCCACCCCAGGTGAACGTTCCGGTCGCGTGCGGGTCCGTCGCCGTGATGGCCTGCTGGTACGCCGAGGCGGCTTCGCCGAAGAAAAAATTGATCACCAGTGGAACGAGTGTGCAGAAGTAGCCGGCGGCGATCCAGGAGTGCCGAGGGCCCTCACCGAGCTGGGCGGTCAGATATTCCTCGGCTAGGCGGCGGCTGCCGCCCAGCCGTCGCAGTGCCGCGGTGGTGCCGACGTCCCGGGCGGCCGCGAGGAGGTTGGTGCGTACCTCGCGCCGAGTGCCTATCCGCGACGACCGTGGCAGGTCGTAGATCTGCTGGTCCAGCGTCCACACAAAACGTTCGATGCGCAGCCGGTCGATCCACGTGACGGAGTGCGGCATGTCGTGTCCTCATTTCGGTGTCGACGACGCAGGGGGGGCTAGGGGGCGGGTGAGGACGGCATTGACGATCGCCGTATGCCGGGTCCAGGTCGCCGTCCCGCTCGCCAGAGCCTCGTAGCCGGCTGGTGTCGGCCGGTAGTACTTGCGGGCAGGACCGCTGGAGGACGACACCAGCCGGGCGGCCACCCGCCCCTCGCGTTCCAGCCGGGCCAGCGCCGGGTAGACGGTGCCTTCCAGCACGTCGGTGAGGCCGACCCCTTGCAGCCGTTGCACCACCTCGTACCCGTAGGACTCCCGCTCGGCCAGCAGGTGCAGCAGTAGCAGGGACAGGACGCCCTTGAGCAGTTGCGGGTCATGGGTGAACGTCACGCTTCTAGATTCTGCCCAGTACCTGGCAAAGTCAAGTAGATACGCCGCTGCCGATGTGTGCAGGTACGTGGGGCGGCCTCGTGCCGGCCACGAGGCTTCACCGGCTGCCATGTGATGCCGCCGGTGAACAGAATCCGGGTGACGGGGCCGGATGCGTAGGTCGTTGAGGCCATCCTGATGACCGGAACCACCTACCGTTCGGCCGAATGTCGTCCGACAGTAGGTGGAATCGGCCATTATGATGACATTTTCTACCTGGCCGAGCAGATCGTCACGATTCATGTCAGCGGCGTCCTGGTCAAACTCGACGACCTCGACGTGCGAACGCCGAGTCCCACCCTTCCGCATCGACATCGTCTACAGTCACGACGTCTACACCGACGACGGCTACAGTGACAATGGCTACACCGACGACGGACTCGACGCCGCGTCCCCTATTGCCGGTCGCTCCCAGGGCGCCGTACATGAAGCCCTATTCCTACCCCAAGCGATCCTGATCGAGACGAAAACTAGTCACCTCGAAGTCGTGTGGGGAGAGTCGGGCACAGGGATCATACTGCCGCGAAGGGTACATGATGAGTGGCCTGACCGTAGTAGCGGTCGTATTCGTGGCCTACGCGCTGGTGGCGTCCAAGCTGGATCTCTGGTGGATCACCGGGCCGATGGTATTTGTCGCGGCTGGCTTGATTCTCGGCCCGTACGCGCTCGGGATTCTGCCGTTTTCGCTGAGCAGCAAGACGATCCTCACATCACTGAGCTGACGCTGGCGCTGGTGCTCTTCTCCGATGCCTCGACAGTCCGGCTCCGTGACGTCGAGGGCGACGCGACACTACCCGGGCGCCTGCTGTTCGTGGGGCTCCCGCTCACCATCGCCGCAGGCGCGCTACTAGCCTATTACCTGCTCCCGGGGGCAGGGTGGGCGCTGGCGGCGCTGATCGCCACGATTCTCGCCCCCACCGATGCGGCCCTTGGCCTGGCTGTCGTGACCAACCAAGCGGTGCCGGTGCGGATCCGCCGGGCGCTCAACGTCGAGAGCGGCCTCAACGACGGGATCGCGACGCCGTTTGTCACCTTCTTCATCGCGGTGGCTGCGGCCGAGGAAGGCATCGGCGAGCACGCGTGGGGCCTGGAGGCGCTTAAGGAGATCGGCCTGGCGATAGTCGCGGCGGCCGTCGTCGGCTTTGTCGGCGGGAACCTGCTGGCATTCGCCAAGAGCCGGGGGTGGACCTCGGAGGTGTCCGAGCAGATCGCCATCCTCGCGCTCGCGCTGCTTGCGTACGCGGGCTCGGTCGCGATCGGCGGGAACGGGTTCGTCGCGGCATTCGGCGGGGGGATCCTGTTCGGGTCCGTTACCAAAGGGCGTCTGGGCGCGGCCGGCGCGTTCACCGAGACGCTCGGGCTGACCGTCTCCTTCGTAGTGTGGACCATCTTCGGCGCGCTGTTCGTAGGAATGACCTTCTCCCACGCACTGTCGGCCCGGCCCATCGTGTACGCGGTGTCAAGCCTGACGGTGATCAGGATGGTGCCCGTCGCGCTCGCCCTCATGGGAATCAACCTGCGGCCTGCCACCGTCGCCTTCATGGGCTGGTTCGGCCCTCGCGGGCTGGCCTCGGTGGTCTTCACTCTCATCGCCCTGGAGGAATTCGACCACAGCAGTGCCGGCGACACGCTGGTAGCGGCCGCGACGTGGACGATCCTGTTCTCGGTGGTCCTGCACGGCATTTCAGCCTCGCCGCTGGCCGCACGGTACGGAGCGCTTATCGCGCAGGAACCTGACGTGCCAGAGAAAGCTCCGGCAGAAGAGCCGTGGATCAGGTTGCGCGACCTGGCAGGTCGTCATCCATTGGGAAGACAGCCGGAGAAAGAATGACCCTTGCCCGTGTCTCTTCTGGTGATTCCAGATCATGACTTACTGTTACCGATCGTGAGGAGCTGAGATCGGCGTAGACGGGCGAGACTGTGCCGGACGATCTCACGAGGACCCTCGGACACTTCGCCGTCAGGCACGCAGAGTTAGTTGCATCGGAAAACACCTGCCATCTATGGTTTGAGCTGGACACGGCTGGGCAGTTCAGGTCCCAAGAGCGGATACCGCCACTGGTAGCCGTGCTGGCGATGTAAGGGAAGGGAAAAGATCAATGGCGACACAAACCCCCGAACGGACTCTTGACGCGGTAGCGCGGGGCGATCTGCCGGTTCTTGAGCAACTCCTTCAGATGCATATCGACACCCTGCCGAACTCGGGTCTCGACCCACGCACTTATCACCTCGTGCGGCTGGCGGCGCTCATCTCGATGGATTCGGCGCCCGTATCCTATATGGTGAATCTCGCGGCGGCGCGCGACGCTGGCCTGACCGCGGCCGACGCGCAATCGGTGTGCACGGCGATCGCGCCGATCGTGGGGAGCGCGCGGGTGGCGTCCGCGGCGAGCAACGTGCTGCGAGCGCTCGGCTTGGGTGAGGCGATCAAGGAAAATCAGAAGCAAAGCTAGTCGTAGGCAAGTGCGAGTCGGAATGCAGTCGGGTTCGGGTCTTCGAAACATTGCCAGGCGACTCGCCAACAAAATCAGATGATCTAACGCTGTGTGATTTGACAGGGGTGGTCGATGGCTGTCCGCAGCCCGTGCACCCCGGCCCGGGAGCAGCCCGCATCCTCAAGGCGCGGGCGGCTGCCCGGGACGAATCGCTCAACACCTACCTGCGAGAAATGATTGACCGCCGCCCACACCCTCGCCGGATCAGCCGCACCCATGGCAAC
>NZ_CAUVXI010000212.1:0-9342 GCF_963555845.1 Protofrankia sp. Cas8
GGCCTCCACCGGCCGCGCGAGGACACCGAGACCCCGACCGAGACCTCGACCCCGACCGAGACCTCGACCGAGACCTCGACCGAGACCTCGACCCCGCCCCAGGTCGGCTCGTCCGGTCCATCAGATTCATCGAGCGTGTCAGATTCGCCAGGCTCGTCAGGTCGGGCGGACCCGGTTGAACAGGAGCACCTGCGTTGACATCCCCGGCCAGCGTGGCGGTCACGACCCCCACCTTCGACGACGCCGTCGCCCGCTACGAGCCGGTGATCGGGCTGGAGACACACGTCGAGCTCGGCACCGCCTCGAAGATGTTCTGCGGCTGCTCCACGGTGTTCGGCGCGGAGCCCAACACCCAGGTATGCCCGACCTGCCTGGGGCTGCCCGGATCGCTGCCGGTGGTCAACGAGGCCGCCGTGCGGTTCGCCATGATGATCGGCCTTGCGCTGAACTGCTCGATCTCGTCCTGGTGCCGATTCGCGCGTAAGAACTACTTCTACCCGGACATGCCGAAGAACTTCCAGATCAGCCAGTACGACGAGCCGCTGTGTGAGAACGGCTGGCTGGACGTGGAGGTTGACGGGAAGATCCATCGGGTCGGCATCACCCGCGTCCACATGGAGGAGGACACCGGCAAGTCCCTGCATGTCGGTGGGGCCACCGGGCGCATCCACGGGGCCACGCACTCGCTGGTCGACTACAACCGGGCCGGGATCCCGCTCGTCGAGATCGTCACCGAGCCGGACGTCCGCTCACCGGAGGTCGCCCGCGCCTACGTCGACGAGCTGCGTGAGCTGTGCCGGGCGCTCACCGTCTCCGACGTCCGCATGGAACAGGGTTCGCTGCGTTGCGACGCCAACGTCTCGTTGCGGCGGCGTCCGGCGCCCGGCGAGCCGGTGGCACCCTACGGCACCCGCTCGGAGACCAAGAATCTCAACTCGCTGCGGTCGGTGGAGCGGGCCGTCCGGTACGAGATCGTCCGGCAGGCGGGTCGCCTGGACGCGGGCCTTCGGATCGTCCAGGAGACCAGGCACTTCGACGAGGCGTCCCCGTACGACGTCGACCGGCCGATCCAAGGAGGAGGCGACCGACTACCGGTACTTCCCCGAGCCCGACCTGACACCGCTGGCGCTGACCTACGAGTACGTCGACGCGGTCCGGGCGACCATTCCGGAGCTGCCGGCGCAGCGGCGCGCCCGCCTTGCCGTCGACCACGGCATCTCGCCTAGCGACATCGTGAAGATGCGTAATGCGGGTGTTCTCGACCTGGTCGAGGAGACCATCTCGGCGGGCGCGCCGGCCGAGGCGGCCCGCAAGTGGTGGCTGAACGAGCTCGCGCGCCGGGCCGCCGACGCGGGCGTACCACCGACGGGCCTCGCGATCGGGCCGGTGGATGTCGCCCGCATCGCGGCGCTGGTCGCGGCGGGTGAGCTCACCGACGCCCTCGCCCGTAAGGTCATCGACGGCGTTCTCGCCGGCGAGGGCGCACCGGACGAGGTGGTGGCCAGCCGCGGCCTGAAGCTGGTGTCGGACGACGGTGCACTTTCGCAGGCGGTGGACGCGGCCATCGCCGCCCAGCCCGCCATCGCGGACAAGGTCCGGGGCGGCAAGCTGAACGCGGTCGGCCCGCTGGTCGGCGCCGTCATGAAGGCCATGAAGGGTCAGGCCGATGCGAACGCCACCCGCACGCTCCTGCTGGAGCGCCTGAAGGAGTAGGTGGAATCTGTCGATCTGGTGACATTTCCCACCTACGCCTGGCGACCATCGGTGTTGGTCATAGGTGGAAATGGTTACCAGGGCGGCGATTTCCACCTACCGCTCGAACGGTACGCGACGGTAATGCCACATTTTTGTGACAGCCCTCGGCGTGTCACGGGACTGGACGTGTGTGGCCGTCCGTAGACTTGGTCGCGCACCCGGAGGAGGACCGGAGCAGGACGCTGGTGATCCCTCCGGATGCACGATCATGTTTTAGCGCGCCGGAGGCCTCGTGGTCGCCAAGGATCATGGCGCGCCCGGTCACCGTTTCCGGGAGGAGTGCGCGCCAAGGTGCCTCTCACCCCCAGTGGGTTCACCGCCTCGACCTCGCGGCGACGCGGGCGAAGCCGGACCCGAATGCTCGTCGTGGTGGTGGTCGTCCTTGTGCTGGTGGCCGCGGCCGCTGTCGGGTACGTCCTGAAAACCCGCGCCGATGCGCGTGCCGCGGACCGGGCGGCGACGACCGCCGCACAGGCCTACCTTTCCGGCTGGCAGAGCCTGGGTTCACCGGGCGACGCGGGCGGCGACGCCAGCGCTGTCGCAGCCGCGCAGGAGCGGGGTAAGGCCGGCGTGACGGCCGTGAGCGTGCCGGGGACGATCGCGGTCGACCAGCTCGTGGCGACGATGGTCGACGTCCGCACCAAGCTGAACGTGACCGGGGCCCGATTCGTTGCCAGAGCCCTGACGCGCCGCGACTCGAACGCGACGGTCGGCTACTCTGCGTCGCTCACCCTTGCAGGCTTTGGCGAGCCGTTCGCCTACGACGGTGTGCTCCGCCTCGTGCAGCAGGGCAAGGCGTGGAAGGTGCAGGCGCGTCCCGACTCGGTCAACCCAGCCCTGGCGCCCGGTCTACGGCTGGACCGCACCTCCTCCACGGGCAAGCGGGGACAGCTGCTCGACGCCAACGGGCAGCCGCTCGGTGCTGACGCGGAGCTTGCCGGCAACCTGATCGGTCAGGTCGCCCCGTCGTCCGGGCTGCAGCGCGTCTATGACGCCGACCTCGCACCGCAGGGCGGCACGGTAGTCGTCCGCAACGATCGGAACGAGACTGTCAGCACGCTTCGGACATACCCAGTTACCGATGGCAAGGATGTGCAGACCACGCTCGACCTGAACGTGCAGCGGGCCGGCGAGGCGGCGATGGCGACCGCCGCTAAGCCCAATGGGGCGCTGGTCGCGGTCGACACCCGGACGGGCGGGGTCCTGGCACTGGTCAACCATCCGCTGAACGGATACAGCCGGGCGGTGATCGGCAGATATCCGCCGGGTTCCACCTTCAAGATTGTCACCGCGACCGCGGCGTTGATCGCAGGCAAGGACGCGAACACGTCGCTGGACTGTACACAGACGGTGGCCATCGGCGGGCGTACGTTCCAGAACGCCGAGTCCGAGCAGTTCGGTCCGATCCCGCTGCGGGCGGCGTTCGCGCGTAGCTGCAACACCGCGTTCATCCGCCTGGAACAGTCGCTGCCGGACTCCGCGCTGGAGCAGGCCGCGAAGCTGTACGGCTTCGACGGCAGCCAGCCGCTGCCGATCGCAAGCGTCGGCGGCTCCTTCCCGACGCCCAAGGATGCGGTCGAGTCGGCGTCCGCGGCGATCGGGCAGGGCAAGGTGTCCGCGAGCCCGCTGCAGATGGCGAGCGTCGCGGCGGCCGTCGCCAGTGGGACCTGGCGCCAGCCGTTCGTGGCCGGCACCGCGCCCAGGAGCAATGCGTTGCCGCTGGCGGTGGTCGCGCCGCTGCAGGATTTCATGCGCGCGGTGGTCACCGAGGGCACCGCGAACGGGGTGGCCTTCCCCGGCGAGGTGCACGGCAAGACCGGCACGGCCGAGTACAAGGACGGCAACCCGCCGCCGACGCACGGATGGTTCGTGGGCTACCGCGGCACCGTGGCCTTCGCGGTCGTCGTCGAAGACGGCGGCTTCGGAGCGCAGTCGGCGGCGCCGGTCGCGGCCCGTTTCCTCGCGGGCCTCGCCGCCCCCTGACGCCGCCCCCTGACGCCGCCCCCTGACGCCGCCCCCTGACGCCGCCGCCTGACGCCGCAGCCCCGTCGGCCGGTCACAGCGTGCCCGCTGACCGGTCAGCGGGTCAGCGGGTGCCCCGGCCAGCCGTGACCAGGGCGATCTTTCTAGGTTTGTGCGATCAACAAGGCCGTTTCCGGCGTACAAACCTCGAAAGATCGCCGGTGGCCGGTGGCCGGTGGCCGGTGGCCGGTGGTCGGGGGAGGCGGGTGAGCGCGATGGTCGTCCGGGCTGCGGTGTTTCGTCGCGGTTGCGACGGGGACCTTGACGGCGGCGCGGATGTCGGGGAAGGTAAGCGCATGGTCCCCGGCATCCTCGTACGTGTAGAGCGCGCGTAGGCGAAGCAAGACTCCGCGCGCCGCCCCTCAGTGCCTCCTGGCACGGGGGGTTTTTTTATGCCCGGCGCTACCAACCTGTCACCACCGCGGAACGTCAAGGAAGACGATCAGATGAGCAGAGAGATCACCGGAGCGCAGTCGCTCGTGCTTTCCCTCGAGGCGGTCGGGGCCGACGTGGTCTTCGGCATCCCCGGCGGCGCGATCCTGCCGGCCTACGACCCGCTGTACGACGCCGAACGCCTCCGCCACATCCTGGTCCGTCACGAGCAGGGCGCCGGGCACGCCGCAGAGGGTTACGCCCAGGCGACCGGACGGGTCGGCGTGTGCATCGCGACGTCCGGGCCGGGCGCGACGAATCTGGTCACGCCGATCGCGGACGCCTACATGGACTCGGTACCCATGGTGGCGATCACCGGCCAGGTGCCGAGCGCGGCGATCGGGACGGACGCCTTCCAGGAAGCCGACATCTGCGGCATCACGCTGCCGATCACGAAGCACAACTTCCTCGTCCACAGCGCCGACGACATCCCCCGCACGATCGCCGAGGCTTTCCACCTCGCCGCGACCGGACGTCCCGGGCCGGTCCTGGTCGACCTGCCCAAGGACATCCTGCAGTCGACCACGGCGGTACTGCCGGGCGACATCTGGCCACCCACGCTGGAGCTGCCCGGCTACCGACCGGTCACCCGGCCGCATGCCAAGCAGGTCCGGGAGGCGGCGAAGCTCATCAGCGCCGCCCGCCGCCCAGTCCTGTACGTCGGCGGTGGCGTGCTCAAGGCGCGGGCCGCCGTCGAGCTGCGCACGCTCGCCGAGCTCACCGGCATCCCGGTGGTGACGACGCTGATGGCGCGCGGCGCGTTCCCCGACTCCCATCCCCAGCATCTGGGCATGCCGGGCATGCACGGGTCGGTCGCCGCGGTCACCGCGCTACAGAAGTCAGACCTCATGATCACCCTGGGTGCCCGTTTTGATGACCGGGTGACCGGGAAACTCGCCTCCTTCGCGCCGAAGGCCGCGGTCATCCATGCAGATATCGATCCGGCCGAAATCGGGAAGAACCGGGTCGCGGACGTGCCGATCGTCGGCGACTGCCGGGAAGTGATCATCGATCTCATCGCCGCGTTGCAGGCGGAGACGCGGCCGGACCTCACCGGTTGGTGGCGCCAGCTCGACGGCTGGCGCCGGACCTACCCGTTGGGTTATGACCGACCGGCGGACGGCTCGATCGCTCCCCAGTACGCCATCGAACGGATCGGGAAGATCGCCGGTCCGGAGGCGCTGTATGTCGCCGGGGTCGGCCAGCATCAGATGTGGGCGGCGCAGTTCATCTCCTACGAGCACCCGTACACCTGGCTGAACTCCGGTGGCCTGGGCACCATGGGCTACGCCGTGCCCGCGGCGATGGGCGCCAAGGTCGGTCGGCCGGACGCCATCGTGTGGGCGATCGACGGCGACGGCTGCTTCCAGATGACAAACCAGGAGTTGGCGACCTGCGCGCTGGAAGGCATCCCGATCAAGGTTGCGATCATCAACAACGGAGCGCTGGGAATGGTCCGCCAATGGCAGACCCTCTTCTACGACAAGCGTTACTCCAACACTGAACTGGGCACGCATCCCGACGCTTCCAACCGACGCTCGCGCCGGGTGCCGGACTTCGTGCGCCTGGCTGAGGCGCTCGGTTGCGTGGGCATGCGGTGTGAGTCGCCGGACGAGGTCGACGCCACGATCGAGAAGGCCATGGCCATCGACGACGCGCCGGTCGTGGTTGATTTCATCGTCCACCAGGATGCGATGGTGTGGCCGATGGTCGCCGCCGGCGCGAGCAATGACGAGATCAGGGTCGCTCGCGACATCGCCCCCGCCTTCGACTACGAAGAGCTCTGAGGATCTGAGGAGAGGTCTGGTCAAGGTGACCACGCATACACTGTCGGTGCTGGTGGAGAACAAGCCCGGCGTCCTCGCCCGCGTTGCGGGGCTGTTCTCCCGGCGCGGTTTCAACATCGAGTCACTCGCGGTCGGACCGACCGAGCACGATGACGTCTCCCGCATGACGATTGTCGTGGCCGTCGACGAGCTGCCGCTCGAACAGGTCACCAAGCAGCTCAACAAGTTGGTCAACGTCATCAAGATCGTTGAAATGGACCCGGCGGCGTCGGTGCGGCGGGAGCTGGTTCTGATCAAGGTGCGGGCCGACATGTCGGTCCGTTCCCAGGTCCTGGAAACCGTCACGCTGTTCCGTGCGAAGGTGGTCGACGTCGCGCCCGACGCGGTAACGGTGGAGGCCACCGGTACCCGTGACAAGCTCGACGCTCTCATCCGGATGCTCGAACCGTTCGGTATCAGGGAGCTGGTCCAGTCCGGCATGGTCGCCCTCGGTCGAGGTTCCCGGTCGATCACCGATCGCAGCCTGCGCGCTCTCGAGCGCACCGCGTAGCTCACCGCCTTTTCGACGGACAGAAAGAAGAGAGTTGCCCACGATGGCCGAGATCTATTATGACGCCGACGCGTCGCTCGACAACATCAGCAATCGGAAGGTCGCCGTCATCGGGTACGGCAGCCAGGGCCATGCGCACGCCCTCAACCTGCGCGACAGCGGTGTCGACGTCCGGGTCGGTCTGCCTGAGACCAGCCGTAGCCGGGCGAAGGCTGCCGAGCAGGGCCTGCGGGTGCTCACGCCGGCGCAGGCGTCCGCCGAAGCGGATGTGATTATGCTGCTCGCGCCCGACACGGCCCACCGCAAGATCTATGCGGAATCCATCGCCCCCAACCTCTCGCCGGGCAAGGCCCTCGCGTTCGGGCATGGTTTCAACATCCGGTACGGCCTGATCGAGCCGCCGGCCGGGGTGGACGTTTTCATGGTCGCCCCGAAAGGCCCCGGGCACCTGGTCCGGCGGACCTTCACCGAGGGTAAGGGTGTTCCGGTGCTGGTCGCGGTGGAGGCTGACGCGTCCCACAGCGCCCTCCCGCTCGCACTGGCATACGCCAAGGCGATCGGCGGCACCCGCGCCGGCGCGCTGCGCACGACCTTCACCGAGGAGACCGAGACCGACCTCTTCGGCGAGCAGGCGGTCCTGTGCGGGGGCGCGAGCGCGCTGGTGCAGGCTGGTTTCGAAACGCTGGTCGAAGCCGGATATCAGCCCGAGGTGGCCTACTTCGAGTGTCTGCACGAGCTGAAGCTGATCGTCGACCTCATGTACGAGGGCGGCATCAGCCAGATGCGGTACTCGATTTCCGACACGGCCGAATACGGCGACGTCACCCGCGGCCCGCGGGTGGTGACCCCGGCGGTAAAGGACGAAATGCGCCGCATCCTCGGTGAAATCCGCGACGGGACGTTCGCCCGTGAGTGGATTGCCGAGGACGACGCGGGACGCCCGCAATTCACCAAGCTTGTCGAGGAGGGCAAGGGCCACCCGATCGAGCAGGTGGGCGCCCGGCTCCGTCCGTTGATGTCCTGGATCGCGACACCCACCGACTGACCGGTACCGACCGGCACCGACCGGTGGGGCCTGCACGCGCGGGGACCCCACCGGTCGGTAGGCTGACCGCGCCCGCCGGTACGCCTCGCTGGCGGCCGCAGTCCCCGGAGCATTCAAGGAGCCCTACCGTGCCCGTCGTTCTGGTTGCCGAGGAGCTGTCACCAGCCGGGCTGGAGCTGCTGTCCAGCGAGTTCGAGGTTCGTCACGTCGACGGGGCCGACCGGGCCGCGCTCCTGGACGCGGTGGGCACCGTCGACGCGCTGATCGTGCGAAGCGCGACCAAGGTGGACGCGGAGGTGCTGGCGGCGGCCGGGTCGCTCAAGGTCGTCGCCCGCGCCGGGATCGGGCTGGACAACGTCGATGTCGCGACCGCGACGACCCGCGGTGTCATGGTCGTCAACGCTCCGCTGTCGAACATCGTCAGTGCCGCTGAGCACGCTGTTGCGCTGTTGGTGGCGGTGGCCCGCCGGATTCCCGCGGCGAGCGCGGCGCTGCGCGCCGGTGAGTGGAAGCGGTCGAAGTACGTCGGGGTCGAGCTCGCGGACAAGACCGCGGGTGTGGTCGGGCTCGGCCGGATCGGGGTGCTGGTCGCGCAGCGGCTGTCGGCGTTCGGCATGCACATCGTCGCCTATGACCCCTACGTCTCGGTGGCCCGCGCCGCTCAGATGGGCGTGCGCCTGGTCGAGCTCGACGAGTTGCTGCGCATCAGCGACGTCATCACGATCCACCTGCCCAAGACCCCGGAGACGCTCGGTCTCATCGGCAGGGACGAGCTTGAGCGCGTCAAGCCGGGTGTGATCATTGTCAACGACGCCCGCGGCGGGCTCATCGACGAGTCGGCGCTGGCCGACGCCATCCGCGACGGTCGGGTCGGCGGCGCAGGTATCGACGTGTTCGCCACTGAGCCGACCACGTCCTCGCCTCTGTTCGACCTCGACAACGTTGTGGTCACTCCGCACCTGGGGGCCTCCACCCAGGAGGCTCAGGACAAGGCCGGCCTCGCGGTCGCCCGGTCGGTGCGCCTGGCCCTCAACGGCGAGTTCGTGCCGGACGCGGTGAACGTGCAGGCAGGCGGGGTGGTGGCTGAGGATGTGCGCCCCGGACTGCCGCTCGCCGAGAAGCTCGGGCAGCTGTTCACCGGCATCGCCGGTGGTCTTGCCGCAGCGATCACCGTCGAGGTCCGTGGCGAGATCGCCGCCCACGACGTGTCGGTCTTGGCGCTCGCCGCCCTCAAGGGGGTGTTCACCGACGTCATCGAGGAGCCGGTCACTTACGTCAACGCGCCGCTCCTGGCCAAGGAGCGGGGGGTCGCCGTCCAGCTTGAGACGTCCGAGGACAGCCCTGACTATCGCAATCTGGTGACGGTGCGCGGGGTGCTGGCGGACGGCACGCCCGTGTCGGTCAGCGGCACGCTCACCGGCCCCCGCCAGGTCGAGAAGGTCACCGCGATCGACGAGTTCGAGGTGGACCTCCGCCCCCAGGCGCACCTGGCGTTCTTCCGTTACTCCGACCGGCCGGGCGTGGTCGGAGCGGTCGGCGCGCTGTTGGGTGAAGCGCAGATCAACATCGCGAGCGCGCAGGTCAGCCGGCGCAAGGCCGGCGGTGAGGCTCTCATGTCGCTCTCCCTCGACGACGCGGTCCCGCACGACATCCTGGTTGAGATCGCGAAGATCATCGGAGCGTCCGCGGCGCGCGCGGTCAGTCTCGGCGACGAGTAGACGAGTAGACGAGTAGACGAGTAGACGAGTAAA
>NZ_CAUVXI010000213.1:0-9327 GCF_963555845.1 Protofrankia sp. Cas8
GCGGACGACGAGCACCAGCACGATGACGAGGAAGGGGACGGAGTCGGGAACGCCGGTCGTCTGCACGTAGTGCGTGCACTCGCTCTGGATGACGCCGATCAGCAGCCCGCCGACGAGCACCAACGGGTAGGAGCGGAATCCGCCGAGCAGCGCCGCCGCCAGCGCCGCGATGATCGTGAACGCCAGCGAGTTGGCGGAGAGGTAGTCGCCGGTGAGCGAGGGGAAGAAGGCGCCTGCCAGCCCGGCGAGGGCGCCCCCCAGCGCCCACGTGCCGCAGGCCAGCGCGTCCGGGGAGAACCCAAGCGCCGCCGCGGCGCGCTGGTTGGCGGCCGCGGCGGAGACGGCGAGCCCCAGCCTCGTCCGCGAGCTGAGGACGGTGAGGACGGCGGTGACTGCGACGGCGATGCCGGCCAGCCAGAAGGACTGCTGTCCGACGATCACGGAGCCGAGGTGGACGGGCTCTTCTGGGAGGGTTTGGGCCACGCTGAGCTGCTGCCCGGTGTAACGGATGGTCACGGACTGCTGGATGATGCTCAGCACACCGAGAGTGGCGATCACCCGGACGAGGGGGCTGCGGGCGCGCAGCGGTCGCATGAGCAGGAGCTGGACCAGCACCCCGACGGCTGCGAGCAGGATCGCGGCGATTGCCACGGCGGGGAGCGCGGGCATGCCCTGGTTCTCCCGCAGCTCGTGCACGACGTAGGCGCCCAGCAGGGCGAACGAGCCCTGGGCGAAGTTGATCGTACCGCTGCCGCGGTAGACGAGGACGAGACCGATGCCGAGCAGGGCGATGAGCGCTCCACCGCCCAGGCCCAGGAACCCGAACTGCGCGAAGACGGTCATACGGCTTCCGCTCCCAGGTAGGCGCTGGCGATGTCGTCGGCGCGGGTCAGCAGGTTCGCGGCGGTGTCGGTGAGGGCTATCCGCCCGTCCGCGAGCACGTAGGCGCGATCGGCTGCTTCCAGCGCCAACTGGACGTGCTGCTCCACGAGCAGCACCGCGGCACCGTCCTGCGCGGCATTGCGTATCGCGGCCAGGAGCCGCTCGACCACCAGGGGGGCGAGACCGAGGCTGAGCTCGTCCGCGAGCAGGACGCGGGGGCGCCCGGCGAGGATCCGGGCGAGTGCCAGCATCTGCTGCTGGCCGCCGGAGAGGAGTCCGGCCCGCTTGGACAGGTGCGGTTCGAGCTCGGGGAAGAACGCGAGTGCCCGTTTCGGATCGCCCTGCCCGAGCTTCAGGTTCTCGTGTCCGGTGAGATCCATGAACACACACCGCTCCTCGGTCAGCAGGCCGAGGCCACGCCGGGCCCGCTGGTGCAGGCGACGGCGCCGGGCGTCACCCGCGACCGACACCGTCCCGCCCTGCGGGGTGAGGTCACCCGCGATCGTGAGCAACGTGGTGGTCTTGCCGGCGCCGTTGCGGCCGAGGAGGGCGACGACCTCGCCGGGGTGGACCTCCAGGTCGAGGTCACGGACGACCGGAACACCATGGAATCCGACGGTGAGTCCGCTGACCAGGACTGCCGGCGATGACATAGGGCTCCTTCACGACGGCTGGCCGCGGGTGCGCAAGCGCCTGAGACTCGCTCCCGCACCCGCGGCCACGCGGTGGGTCAGCCCGTCAGGGCTGACTTGTAGTCGACGAACGTGCCGTCCTGCACGAGGGCACCGTTCTTGATGTCGACGCCGATCAGCGAGGTGTCGAACAGCCGCGCGAGCGCGGGCACCGGGAACGGCTTGGTGAAGTCCAGCGGTGGGGTGAACCCGCCGGTGTCCAGGTTCGAGGTCTTGTCCAGGGCCTCCTTGAAGGAGGCCGCGTCGACGGTGGTGAGACCGGCCGCGACCTTGGCGAACACCACGCCTGACACCCACGCGTTGAGGTTTTCGGGGACGGTGAGGTCGACGTCGGACTTGCCCTCCGCCGCGAGTTCGCGCTTCATGGCGGCCCAGACGGGGTCGGTCGCGAGGGGGAAGCTGGACACGGTGTACGAGCCCTCGAGCTGGGTCTTGAACTTGGTGAACGACTCCGAGCCGACACCGCCGGCGGGGGCGAAGATCGTCTGCTTGACTCCGAGGCTCGTAGCTTTGGCGAGGTACTGGTTCAGAGCCTGTTCGGGCAGGATGCTGATGATGCAGTCGGCGTCTTTCGCGTTGCTGACCGTGCTGCTGAAGTCCGTCGTCGTGACGGGCACCTTGACGGTCTTGCTGACCGTCTTCTTCGACGCCCCGAGGCCCGCCGCGACGAACGGCGCGAGACCGGCCGCCGCCGGCAGGTCGTAGGTGACGATGTTAGTCGTGGCGCACCGCTGCCCGGCCTTCGTGCCGAGCGCGGCGAAACCGATCGGCCCGGGGACGAGCGGGTAGGAATCCGTGCTCGAGTATTCGCTGCCCGAAATCGCATTGGCCGCCAGGTAGGGAATCTTCGCCGCGTCGAGAATCGGCAGGATCGAGTCGGCGAACTGACTGAACGAGCCGAGCACGGCGACGGCCTTGTCGGTCACGGCCTGGCGGGCGCAGGTGCCGGCGGTGTTGGGGTCGTTCTTGTCGTTGCAGGATTCCACCCTCAGCGGGTGGCCGGCAATGCCGCCCGCGGCGTTCGTCACCTTGGCGAACGCTTCGAGCACGGTGGGGATGTCCGGGAAGTTCGCGCCGGACGTTCCCGACGGAGTGATGGTGAGGATGGTGATCGGCGTCCCGGTCGCGGTGCTGCCTGCCGAGGCTCCCGTGCCCGCCGAGGTCGTGCGGGTGGAGTCGGTCGTTGACGACGTCGAACTGCCGCAGGCCGCCGCCACGAGGGCGACAGCCATGACTAGCGTGGCGCCACGGATGGTCCCGATCCTCACGCGCACCGTGGTTCTCCTTCCGCCGCTCGAAGCTGGATGCGCTGGCCGGATGGCAGCGCCGCCGAGCGAACGCGCTGACCGTATTGCGTCCGGTGTGACCTCGGTCATGCTCGGCAGCAGCAGAAATCGCGTTCTCACGTCGAGCGTCCGGAAAATCGGACAGATCGTCCGCGGCGCCGGGGTGGGGCCATGAGGCTAGAAGACGAGCACCGGCTTCACGGTGACGCCGGCGACCGAATCGGCTACCGCCCGGTTGATGTCGGCGAACGGATAGCTGGTGATGAGTTCTTCGAGCGGTAGCCGGCCCTCGGCGTGCAGCGCCACGAGCTGGGGCAGGAACTCGCGGGGGTCGGCATCACCCTCGATGCAACCCCGTAGCGTCTTGCCGCCGCTGATGATGTCGATGATGTCGACTGACACGTCCGGCCGGCCCAGACCCACCGCGACCAGCGTGCCCCCCGAACCGACTGCCTTCATGGCCTGCGCGAGGACCGTGGGGACCCCCGTGGTGTCCAGGGCGTGCGTGACGCCACCGGCGGTGTGATCCTTGATCGCCTCGACCGGATCGTCCACACCGGGGTCGATCGTCACGGTCGCGCCCAGCTTGGCCGCCAGTGCCCGCCGCCCGGCCACCGGATCGACGGCGATGATCGTGCGCACTCCGCTCGCCCGTGCGCCGAGCAGGCCGGCCAGGCCCACACTGCCCGCCCCGAAGACCGCGAAGGACGAGGTCTCGTCCGGCTTGAGGACGTTCAGCACGCTGCCGACGCCCGTCTGGACACCACATCCGAGCGGCGCCAGAACGGTCAGGTCCACACCCGGCTCCACTACGACGATGTTGTCGACCGTGGTCAGGCAGTGGCTCGCGAAGCTGGACTGGCCGAAGAAGCAGCCCCGTACCGGCGAACCGTCGAGCGACAGCGGTGTCGAGCCGTCCGCCCGCCCGCCGGAGGTGTTGAGGAGAGCGAACTGCTCGCAGTAGGCGGGCCGACCGGCACGGCAGCGCCGGCACCGGCCGCAGCGCCGGTAGCTGAGCAGGACCGTGTCGCCGGGGCGGATGCCGGGGACGCCGGCACCCACCTCCGCGACGACGCCGGCGCCTTCGTGACCCAGCACGATCGGGCCGTACTCGATCGGCCACGCGGCCTTGACGGCCAGATCCGTGTGGCATATTCCGCTCGCCACCGTGCGGATCAGCACCTCGCCCTCGCCGGGTGCGGCGAGGTCGAGGGTCTCGATGCGAAACGGGCTGTCCGGTTCGCGGGAGAGCGCGGCCGTGATCTGCACGGTCGTCTCCCCGGTCACGCCGGCCGGGCTGGCACGAAGATCGACTGTACGTCGAGGTAGGCGTCCAGACCCTCCGGCCCGTACTCTTTCCCGACGCCGCTGGCCTTCCAGCCCCCGAAGGGTGATCCCGGATCCAGCGTCCACATGTTCAGCCCGATGCTTCCGGTCTGAATCTGTCGGGCGACGCCGAGAGCCCGGTCCGGGTCGGCGCTCCACACGCTGCCGGCCAGTCCGTAGTCCGAGTCGTTGGCGATGTCGACGGCGTCGGCGACCGTGTCATACGGGATCACGCAGACGACCGGTCCGAAGATTTCTTCCCGGGCGACGGTCATGGCGTTGTCGACGTCGGCGAACACGGTCGGCTCGACGAACCAGCCGCGCTCCTGCGCGGGGGGACGGCCGCCGCCGGCCACCAGCCGGGCGCCTTCGCTCCGCCCGGTCGCGATGTATCCCTCGACCCGGTCACGCTGGCGCGAGCTGACCAGCGGTCCCATCGTCGTGGTGGTGTCGAGCGGGTTGCCGAGCACGAAGGAGTCGGCGAGGCCCGCCAGGCCGTCGACCACCGCGTCGTACAGGTTGCGGGGAGCCAGGACCCGGGAGTTGAGGAAGCAGGACTGTCCGGCGTTGGCGAAGGACAGGAAGCCCAGACCCTTCATCACTGTGGGCAGGTCTGCGTCGTCCAGTACGAGGGCCGCGGACTTCCCGCCCAGTTCGAGGGTGACCGGTTTGAGCGCCGTCCCGCAGATGCCCCCGATGATCCGACCGGCGGCGGTCGAGCCGGTGAAGGACACCTTGTCGATGCCGGCATGCCTGACCAGCAGGTCACCGGTCTGCCGGCCGCCGGTGATCAGGTTGACGACGCCCGCGGGCAGGCCCGCGTCCTCGATTGCCTCCATGAGGTAGGCGGCATCCAGCGACGTCTCCGGGGCGGGCTTGAGCACCACGGTGCAGCCGGCGGCCAGCGCCGGCCCGAGCTTCATCGCGGTAAGCCCGAGGGGGTAGTTCCACGGCACGATCACCGCGACGGTCCCGACCGGGCGCCGCTGCAGGCGCACCGTGCCGGGATAGGCCAGCGCCGGGCGCTCCTGGTCGGCGAAGCCACCGCGCGCCAGCGCCGCGTAGTACCGCAGTGTGCCAGCCACGGCGTGGACGTTGGCGGAGGTGGACAACGCCAGCGGCATGCCGTTCTGCCGGGAGACGATCTCACTGATCTGCTTCGAGCGCCGTTCGATCGCCCCGGCAAGCCGCTCGAGCAGGTCGGCCCGCTCGACGGCCGGAGTCGCCTCCCATGCCGGCTGGGCCGCCCTGGCGGCGGCCACCGCCAGGTCCACCTCCTTGGCGCCCGCCTCAGGCAGGTCACCAAGCCGCTGCCCGGTGGCGGCCTCGATGATCGGGGTAGTCGTCTCCGACAGGGGTGTCGTCCACTGTCCGTCGATGTAGAAGCAGCCGAAGTGACGGCTCATACCAGGCCTCCCCGCAAGAATGTGACCACCTGAGGTGGCGAACCCGGAATCAGCGGACTTCCTCAGTCGCGCGCCTCGTTGCCGGCGAGCCTGCGAATTCCGCCGTGAACCAGCCGCCAGCGCGAAACGCCTCGGCGGGCAACGGTGTGTGCGCGCCAGCATGGCACGGACTGGGAGCAGTTGAACATGCCTGATGCCGCAATGGGCACATGTGCGCGCCGGCAATGTGTCGCGTCTACCCCAGGCCCCACCGGTGACGTTGCCGAGGTCGGCACGCGTTGTTGGCCGACTTCGACATGTACGCCAGCCCGGGTCCGTGCCATATTCCGGACTGCGCCCAGGCAATGTTGCGCCACTCCTCGACGTCCGTGGGCAGAAGGAGGACGGAAAGTGGCCAGCGGTCCGCTTGCGGGCGTCCGCGTCGTCGACATGGCGGACGGGATCGGCGAGTTCTGCGGTCGCTACCTCGCTGACCTGGGTGCGGACGTGATCCGTGTCGAGCCGCCGGGTGGTGCCCCCTCCCGACGGCAGGCGCCGCTGCACGACGGCGTCAGCCTCCACTTCGTGGCGAACAACGCGAACAAGCGCGGAGTCACGCTCGACCTGACCTCGACGTCCGGCCGGGACGCGCTCCTGGCCCTGCTCGGCACCGCGGACATCTTCATCGAGAGCACGTGTCCGGGCACGTTCACGGAGTTGGGTCTTGGTCTGGATCGGCTGCGTGCCGTGCTGCCCGCACTGGTGGTTGTGTCGATCACCGAGTTCGGGCAGACCGGGCCGTACCGCGACTGGGTGGCGACGGACTGGGTACATCTGGCCATGAGTGGCGTGTTGTCCCGGTCCGGCATACCCGGCTTGGCGCCCCTCCTGCCGCCGGAGGGGTTGGTGTATTCCTCGGCCGCCATTCAAGCGGCGTGGGCGGCGCTGCTCGCGTACAGCAGCCGACTGGACACCGGCTTTGGTGATCACGTCGACTGTTCCGTCTACGAGACGATCGTGCAGGTCCTCGACCCGGGCTTCGGGATCGGTGGCACGGCGTCCCGGGGAGTACCCGCGGCGAGCCTGCCGCGGGGGCGACCCGACGCCCGCCACCTCTACCCGATCTTTCGGTGCGCCGACGGGTACGTGCGCATCTGCCTGCTCGCCAAGCGGCAATGGCGGGCCATGTTCGGCTGGCTGGGTGAGCCGGCCGAGTTCGCCGGGCCGGCCTTCGACGGCTTGGGCGCGCGGTTCGCGGCTGCGCCCCGCCTCTACCGGCTCATCGGGCAGTTGTTCGCCGAGGCGACCCGCGACGAGCTTGTCGCCGAGGGGCAGCGTCGGGGGGTGCCCATCGCCGCCCTACTGGACGCGGCCGAGGTCCTCACCAGTGAGCATTTCAGCACCCGCGACGCGTTCGTGACGGTGGAGATCGCACCCGGGGTGTGTGGCCGGATGCCGAACGGACTGGTCGAACTGGACGGCATCCGGGCCGGCATCCGGTGTCCCGCCCCGGCGCCCGGTGCGGGCGACGACATCGTGCTCGCCGCGCTCGCAGTCGCCGACCGTCCCACCACGCCCATGCCCACGCCCACGCCCACGCCGACGCCGACGCCGACGCCGACGACGCCGAGCGGTGCTGGGGACGTGCCCGCGCGGGCCCACCGTCCACTGCAGGGTGTACGCGTCCTCGACCTCGGGGTGATCGTCGTCGGCGCCGAGCTGGGACGGCTGTTCGCCGACCAGGGCGCGGAGGTCATCAAGATTGAGAACCGGGCCTTCCCCGACGGGAGCCGGCAGTCACGGGACGGCGCGACGATGTCCCCGTCCTTCGCCTGGGGCCACCGCAACAAGCTCAGCCTCGGTCTCGACCTGCGCAGCCCGCAGGGCGTGGCGGTCTTCAAGCGTCTCGCCGCCACGGCCGACGTCGTACTGTCCAACTTCAAGCCGGGCACGATGGAGTCCCTGGGGCTCGGCGACCAGAGCCTACGCACGATCAACCCACGGCTGATCGTGGTGGACAGCAGCGCCTTCGGCTCGTCCGGACCGTGGAGCCCCCGCCTGGGGTACGGCCCGCTCGTGCGCGCGGCCACCGCGATCACGGGACTGTGGCGCTACCCGGATGTGCCGGACAGCTTCAGCGACAGCAGCACCATCTATCCCGACCACGTCGCGGCCCGAGTGGGCGCCGTGGCGGTGCTGGCAACCCTCCTCGCCCGCCGCCGGTCCGGTATCGGCGGCACGGTGAGCTTCGCCCAGGCCGAGACCATCCTCACCCAGCTGTCCGCCCAGTTCCTGTGCGAGTCGCTGGCTCCCGGATCCCTGGCGGCGCGAGGCGATGTCGGCGGACACGACGCGCCGTACGGCGTCTACCCGTGTGCCGGCGACGACGAATGGTGCGTGCTGACGATCCGGGGAGACGAGGACTGGCGTCGCCTGTGCCGGGCCATCGGGCGACCGGAGCTGTGCGACGACCCGCGCCTGGCGAGCGCCGCAGGCCGACGCCGGCACCGCGTCGAGGTGGAGCAGGCGGTGACCGCCTGGACGGCGGTCTACCCACCGCGCGAGGTCATGAGCCGCCTTCAGCACGCGGGTGTGCCCGCGGGGATGATGCAGCGGGTCGCGGACCTGCCGGACGACCCGCACCTCGCGGCGCGCGGTTTCTTCCGCTGGTTGGCCCAGCCACAGCTTCCAGAGCCGATACTGACCGAGAACGGCCCGGCGGTGTTCACCGGGATCGCCGATCCGCAGTTGCGGCCGGCGCCGTTGCAGGGCGAGCACACCCGGGAGATCTGCGCCAAGCTGCTCGGGCTGTCCGACTGCGACATCGATGCGCTGGTGGCGGCGGGCGTACTGGAGGAGCCGAAGTGACTGGGCCGGTAGTGCTGGTGGAGCGCCGTGACCACACGATGGTGATCACGCTCAACCGGCCCGAGGCACGCAACGCGGTGAACCTGGAGTCCACCACTCTCGTCGGCGAGGCTCTCGAGGCGGCGGAGCACGACCGGGAGGTGCGGGCGGTCGTGGTGACGGGCGCGGGCGACACGGCGTTCTGCGCCGGCATCGACCTCAAGGCGGTCGCCCGCGGCGAGCGGACGTCCCCCGCGGGTCGCCGGCACTGGGGATTCGCCGGCTACGTGTCCCACCCGATCAGCAAGCCGACGATAGCCGCGGTGAACGGCTTCGCACTCGGTGGCGGCACCGAGATCGTCCTTGCGAGCGACCTGGCCGTGGCGGCGCAGACCGCGCAGTTCGGCCTGCCGGAGGTCAGCCGGGGCATCGTCGCCGCCGCCGGCGGGGCCTTCCGGCTGTCGGCACAGATCCCACCCAAGGTCGCCATGGAGATGATCCTGACCGGGAAGCCGGTGGACGCGGCCACCGCGTTGCGTCTGGGCCTGGTCAACCGGGTGGTGCCGACGGCGTCGGTCCTCGACGAGGCCCTTGCCCTGGCCGACCTGATCTGCCGCAACGCGCCCCTGGCGGTCCAGGCCAGCAAGCGGATCGCGGCGGGCATCATCGACGGCGGCATCGCATCCGAGGATGCGGCCTGGGCGCGCACCGCCGCGGAGATTGCGGCCCTGATGCGCTCCGAGGACGCCCGGGAGGGCCTGCGCGCCTTCGCGGAGAAGCGACCTCCGGTATGGCAGGCGCGATGAGCGGGGCTGGCGCGATCGCCGGCCCCAACACGTTGTACGCGCTGGCCGCCCGCGGTAGCGATGGACCGGGGCACGGCCGCCCTGGTATGTCCGTCAGCTATGG
>NZ_CAUVXI010000214.1:0-1388 GCF_963555845.1 Protofrankia sp. Cas8
CGCCGAATCCGGCATACCGGCCGAGCAACGACGCGGAAGTTGTCGTAGGTTCCGCCGACACGACCAGGATCGCACCATGCCCCTACCTGGGGTTGCGGCGATTTGATGAATCGGACGCCGCTTACTTTTTCGGTCGGGACCGTCTTACTGCTGCCCTACTGGAGAAGCTAACCGACCACTTGTCGGTTCCTCACCCGTTGGCTGTGCTCGGCGCGACAGCCACCGGAAAGTCATCCTTGCTTCGAGCCGGTTTGCTGCCCGCTCTTCGGCGAGGGACGCTGAGCGTCCCTGGGTTCGACTCCTGCTTACCGATCATCATGACCCCGGGAGAGCATCCGATGTGGGCGCTCTCGCTCAGCCTTACTCAGATCGCGAACCTCTCTCCCGAGGAGATCAGCGCAGGGCTTGCTGCCGATCCAAACAAGATCGCCGACATTGTCGCCCGAGCGTGTCTCCACCAGGAGAGCCGGGCTACCCGGGCGGACACCTGCGCAGTGCTCATAGTGGACCAATTTGAAGAACTGTTCACCCTCTGCTCTGACGAGGGCGAACGGCGCCTATTCGTTCAGACGCTGAGCGCCGCCGCAAGCAGTCGGATTGAGGGGCGCAGTGAAATTCCCACGCCGGTGATATTCGGCCTGCGTACGGACTTCTTCGGGCATTGTGCCAGTTATCCCGAACTGGCCTCGGCCTTGACTGAGCGCCCCCTGTTGGTTGACTCGATGAACGATGACGAACTGCGGGCTGTGATCGAGGGGCCAGCAGCCCTCACCGGGATTGCTTTCCAGGATGGACTGACAGATCTTCTCCTGTCCGACCTGGCAGCCGGCGAGCCAGCAGGCGTGGAGTCCGGCTGCGCCCTTCTGCTGCTCGCCTACGTCCTTCGGGAAGTCTGGGACCATCGGAACGAGCGCCTACTCACCATTACCACTTATGCGGCAACTGGCGGCATCTGGCATGCAATAGCCCAGCACGCCGAACAGGTCTATGACGACCTCGGTAACAGTATTGGTGCGTCCGCGCAGCACGCAACGCGGCTACTCTTCTCGCACTTGCTGCGTGCCGGTAACGGAACCGGCGATGTCCGCCATCGGATCAGTTTCGTCGAGCTGGTACGCGACCGCTCGGCAGAAGAAGGACGAGCCATAGTAGCTGCGCGTGACGCGTTTGCCGATCCTCGCACAGGTTTCATCACGATCACCGAAGAATGCGTTGAGATCACCCATGAATCGCTGGGATGGGCATGGCCGAGACTACGCCACTGGATCGACGAGGACCGCCGGTCATCGGCTCATGACCGGTTCGCCGCCGGGGCTGAAACGTCGAACCCCCAGGATTCCGAAGCCCCAAAAACAGCCCAGATATCCTCGGCTGGCGATGCCAGTTCC
>NZ_CAUVXI010000214.1:1824-3167 GCF_963555845.1 Protofrankia sp. Cas8
GGCGATGCCAGTTCCCGTGGCGAATTCATCGCCCAGAAGTCGATCGTGTGTGAACGAGATTCCCCCCACGGCGCCTCAGTGACGGAGCGTCGCCGCAAGTGGACAATAGTCCGTGGTGCATTACGGATTCACAAGCCGACTGCCATCCTCACAGTGCTTTTGATCGGCATCATCACCTTCGCCGGCGTCCTGCGGACGGAAAACAGGAAGACAACTGATCGGCTACATTCAGTCGAATTCGACCTGATTAGGTCCGAAGCCGACCGAATAGAAATCAACAACCCGTCCCTCGCGGCACAACTCGTGCTCGCGGCATATAAGCAGGCAGCGACACCCGACCTGTACACGAAGATCCTTTCTGCCGGAAACGGTACACTTTCTGCCGCGACTTCTGCTAGCAACGGATCGGTTCACTCGGTTGCTATCGCACCCGGCGGACAACTACTTGCCACCGCGAGTCTCGACTACTCCATCCGGTTGTGGTCCCTGCATGATCCCGCTCGGCCCGCGCTCCTGGAGCAGCCTCTCGCAGGGCATACAGACTCGGTTCTCTTCCTGGATTTCAGTCCGGACGGCCGTACTCTCGCCAGCGGGAGCGACGACCATACAACCCGGCTCTGGAATGTCACTGACCCCGCGCATCCCACGTTATTCAAGACTGTCCTGACAGGTCAGGACAGCGGTATCACCAGCGTTGTCTTCAGTCCCGACGGGCGGATGCTGGCAACCGGCAGCTACGATTCGACAATCCGACTATGGGATGTGGCCGATCCGAATCGGCCAACCTTGCTCGCAGCGCCCACAAACGGACACGATCGGTCGGTCAAGTCGCTTGCCTTCTCCCCGGATGGCCGCGTTCTTGCCAGCGGGAGCGACGACGACACCGTTCGTTTGTGGGATGTCGCGAACCCGGCACAGACCAAGCCTTTAGGTATTCCCTTGGCGTGGCACTGCGGTGGCGTAAGGGTGATTTCACTCAGCCCGGAAACAGGCATCCTCGCAGGCGGCTGCGCCGATCACACCGTCCAGCTCTGGGATATTTCCACCCCAGCCCGCCCTACCCTCCTGACACGGCTCACCGGAGCGAGATCGGCAATACTCTCGGTAACATTCAGCCGGGCTGGCCACCTGCTCGCCACGGGGAGCTACGACTCGACGGTCCAGCTGTGGAACGTGGCCGACCCCGCGCAGCCGGTACCGCTGGGCAGACCACTCGGCGGCCATGTTGGAGGGATCAACGGACTCGCTTTCTCACCTGACGGTCGGATACTGGTCAGTGGAAGCGGGGACCACACCATCCGCGTATGGACGCTGCCTTCAACAATGCTGACCGGTCATACGGG
>NZ_CAUVXI010000214.1:3607-6975 GCF_963555845.1 Protofrankia sp. Cas8
GGGCCGGGGCCACTCTCCTGGGTGTTATCAGCACCGAAGGCGGTTCGAACGGCATCAGGTTCAGCCCGCATGGCAACCTGCTCGCCAGCGCGAGCGAGGACAACAGAGTGTGGCTGTGGAACGTCGCCGATCGGACCCGCCCAGCGCTCATAGACAAGCTCGCCGGCCACGTCGACCACGTGAATGCCGTCGCATTCAGCCCCAACGGTCGTCTTCTCGTCAGCGCCAGCGACGACCATTCGATCCGCCTCTGGGATGTGACTGATCCGACGCATCCAACGTCACTGGGATCACCCGTGAGTCGACGTGGAGATGCGGTGACCTCCTTGGCGTTCAACGCCGATGACCGCCTGCTGGCCGTCGCCGGCGCAGACCACACGATCCAGTTGTGGGACATCACCGACCCGCTTCAGCCGGTTCCGTACGGCACACCGCTGACGGCCCATACCGACGGCATCAGAAGTGTCGCGTTCAGTTCGAACGGCGCGGTCCTCGCGAGCGGCGGCGACGACCACACGGTCCTGCTATGGCCAATGGACATCGGTAACGCATTCCGCCGGATCTGTGCTGCTTCGGCCGGCGCGTTGGCGGTGGCCGAGTTGCGGCAGCAACTCTCCGATCTCTCGTTGAGGCCCCCGTGTCCGCAGTGAACCTCATTGCACATTCTTGGCCGCTCGGGTCGAGCTTCTCAGCCGATGCAAGGTCGACACCTCGGAAAACCGGATACAGGCCGGTGGTGGCCCGCCTGCTGCTGCCTTTTCTCGTCGTGATACAAGTGATCTTGTCGATCAAGCTGATCAATGGTAACACGGCGTTTCTTGACGAAGCGACTTATCTTTACGCAGGGCACGAACAAGTTCAGGGGCTCATACACGGCCGCGCCACCGCGTCATACGCTACCTACTTTTCCGGCGCGCCGATAGTCTACCCTATTCTTGCCGCCCTCGTCGAGAAGGTCGGTGGCCTGGTCGGCGTCCGTGCGCTCAGCCTCATCTTCATGGCAGGTGCCACGTGTTGTCTCTTCGGGGTGTCCCGCCGGCTCTTCGACCGGACCTCGGCATTCTTTTCCGGCGCACTATTTGTCGCCCTCGGCCCGACACAATTCCTGGGCGTACTGGCGACGTACGATGCAATGGCGCTCTTCCTGCTAAGCCTTTCTGTCTGGCTCGTCATTCGGGCCCGGGATAGCTCCAAGGGACCCCGATGGCTGGTTTTATCTGGAGTTGCGCTCGGCCTGGCAAACGTTACGAAATATGCATCGGGCATTTTCGATCCGGTGATAATAGTCCTGGTGATGCTTGCTTTTCTGCCCGAGCTGGGGCGCAAACGGGCAACATTCGCGGCTGTGGGCACGGCATGCGTCGTGGCGACGACTCTGATTCCACTGATCGTTCTCGGTGGTAGCAATGTCATGATGGGGATCTCGTCTACGACTACCGAACGCGCCAGCGGTCAGGATTCGGCCTCGATTATCCTATCTCAAAGTTGGCGATGGGTGGGTGCTGTCGCGGTAACCGCCGCTCTTGGCCTCGTGTTCCGGACGCTCGACCGGCGTCGTGTAGCTCCGTGGACAGTTTGCCTACTGCTCACGGTCGTCATCGTACTCGTTCCGGCAAACCAGGCGCGCATCCACACCACGACCTCGCTGATGAAGCATGCAGACTTCGGCGCCTGGTTTGCATGCTCGGTCGCCGGATACGCTGTGGCGTCGACTGGTCGGTGGATAAGCAGCCGCTGGTTTTCGGCCGGAGTCTACCTGGTCGCTGCCGGGATGATCGTTGCGCTATTCCGTCTCGGAAACGAACAGGCGACCAGTTCGTTTCACTCCTGGCCGAATTCTACCAGGCTCGTGGCAGCGCTCGGCCCCCTCACTCGGGACAGGGACGCCATGTATCTGGTGGAGGACTCGTCGGTACCCCAGTACTATCTGAAAAGCCAGGTCAACTGGCGCACTTGGCGCGATACCTACTATTTTTCTTACGATGACTGGGCAAGCGGTACGACACTCGTTGGTATTCCGGCCTACCAGGCGGCGATCCGAGACCACCTATTCAAGGTGATTGTGATCGGATTCGGTTCCACCTATGAGGTCGACCACGCCATTGCCCTCTCGGTCGAAAAGTCCCCTGATTATCGGCTGTTCGCGAGAATTGACGGAGTCAGCGCCGCGGGCCCGTACAGCTATTTTGTCTGGCAATATAAACCTGGGACCGATCATTGATGGCAGGCAGACACCGTCTCCACCTGTCGCCCCGACCATACCCCGACTCCGACCGGAGGAGGCATTGCCGACATTGCTGAACGCGACCACAGCGCAGGCGCCTGTTGGCGGTGCCACCCACGCCACGAAGGACACCATGCCCGCGCCTTTCGAAATGCCAGGCTCGGCGGCGCTGATACCGGTCCGTACGCCGGATGGGCATCATCGGCCTAGCGCTACCGCGGGATCGGAGCCCTCGCTGGGGGTTTCCGGTTGGTCCCATCTGCAGCTCCTCCCGTCGCCACCAAGCGATGAGGAAAAGTACTCCTATCTTCGGCAACACGCCGGCACGCTCGCCGTGTCCTGTTTAGTGGGTTATCTCTGCCTGATCCTCAGCCAAGTTGAAAGTGTCCTTGCCGACTGGCGAGTCCTTGCGCTGAGCCCATTCTTCGTCGTAACCGACATCTTCTTCATCAGCTCCGTGGTCATCAGTGGCGGCGGGCGGGACTTCGACGTGGAACGACACCGGCGACTCGTGACTGAGTGGCGTCCAACCAAGCATCCCGAGGTCGACATCCTGTTGCCGGTTTGCGGCGAACCGATGGATGTGCTTGGCAATACCTGGGCGCATGTCGCCAAGCTTATTGCCGACTACCCGGGCGTCGCCCGGGCGTATGTGCTCGATGACGCGCCGAGTGATGCAGTCAAAATGCTTGCGGCTGCATTTGCCTTTTCGTACGGACGCAGGCCGGACTCGGGCCACCTACGGAAATCGGGCAACCTGAACTTCGGCCTCGGGTGTAGTCGCGGAGAGTTCATCCTCTTGCTTGATGCCGATTTTGTCTGCCGGCAGGATTTTTTGACCGAGACGCTGCCTTACTTCGATGCGGAGCCAGCTCTGGGCATACTTCAGACGCCTCAGTTCTTCCGGGTAGAAAGCAGGCAGAACTGGCTGGAGCGCGGCGCAGGAGCCATTCAGGAGATATTCTACCGCGCGATACAGACCTCCCGGCAGACAATGGGTGCGGCAATCTGCGTCGGGACGTGCGCGGTCTACCGGCGGCGAGCGCTTGAGGAAAACGGAGGATTTACGCAGATCGATCATTCGGAGGACCTTCACACCGGTTTTGACCTGAACCGCATGGGATGGTCCCTGCGCTACATTCCG
>NZ_CAUVXI010000214.1:7296-10499 GCF_963555845.1 Protofrankia sp. Cas8
CCACCGGAATGTGCCCGAGTGAAATGACCACTTTCCACAACCAGCAGTACCGCTGGTGTTCCGCTACCCTGAGCCTCGTTGCTTCGAGGTCGTTTTGGCAGACCAAGTTGAGCTTCGCGCCCCGACTCTGCTATTTTTCAGGCTATCTGTACTATATTTACTCTGCCTTTCTCACGCTATTCGCCCCGCTTATTCCCCTCACCTTTTTGACCCTCATGCCGGGGCGTGTCCGATGGGATAACTACCTTCTAATTCTGCCGAGCCTGACCTATACGATGGTGATTTTCCCGTTATGGCACCGTTGTTTCTACTCATGGGAAACACGACCCGTGCGGCTCATCTGCGGCTGGGCGCACGTCTTCGCCTTGTGGGACCTTCTCCGGGGGCGGCGTGTCGGCTGGCAGGCAACGGGCTCGGCAAAAGCGAAGCCCGGTGATTCGCCGCGGCTGCGAAAGGGGCTGTGGTTGTGGAGTGGGGGGACCGCATTCACGTGGACCGGGCTGGCCCTGTGGCGCATGGCGACCTGGAGCCCGGTGAACTTCTCGCCGTTGTTTATTGCCGGCGCCCTCTCGTGCTCCGTGACCGCCTGGCTACTTTCATCCTTCGTGGGGCCTCGAAGCGCTCGGCCCCGAGCCAAAAACCCGAGGAGTGTCCGGCTGCCGGAGGTGGTAATATGAATAGATCATCTCTGTGGAACGGTCAGCACTCAGTGGTCACTCGTCTATGGTCGGCGGTGTTTATTGTCGTGGCGCTCGGTGCGTGCACATCCGCACCCGCACCTGCGCGCGGATTGGCAAAGTCTGCCTATGACGTCAGCGGATTGATACACGCGAAGGGCAAGTACCTCGGCGTGTCTCTGGACGGCGTGCCGGGATCGACCAAGCCCCTGGAGACATTCGCCTCCCAGGTCGGGAAGAAGGCCAACCTGGTCGAATACTTCGTCGGCTGGAACGAGGATTTCGATATGGCTGGCGCTCGTAGAGTATTCGAATACGGTTCGCTTCCGTTCCTTAACTGGGAGCCATATGGCAAATCGCTGGATGACATTGCAGCAGGTCTCAGTGACTACTATATCTGGAACTTCGCGACGCGCGTTCGCGAGTTGAACCTGCCGATTATGATGAGCTTCGGGCATGAGATGAACGGGAGCTGGTTCCCCTGGGGTGCGCAGGCGAACAGCGCGGCGAGCTTTGTGCGCGCATGGCGACGGATACACGACACCTTCCACCAGGTTGGCGCGACCAACGTCATCTGGACGTGGAGTCCAAATATCGTGAACCCCGTCCTGCAAATCACCCTGGCGCCCTTGTTCCCCGGCGATGACTACGTGGATCTAGTGGGCCTCGTCGGTTATTACCGAAGATATGATGCCCATACTTTCGCGGGCGTTTACCAGCCAACAATCGACCTTGTCCGAGCTTTTACAAGGAAACCATTGATGATCGCTGAGACCGGCGTTGAACCTGGGCCCGGGCGGCCAGAACAGATTGCGGACCTATTACGCGGTGTCGTGGGCCGTTCGGATGTGATCGGGTTTGTTTACTTCGACCGATCGAAGCAAGGTAAAGGTGAAGCAGACTGGCGGATAGCGGCGGACGCTGAGTCACTGGCCGCCTTCCGGGGTGGCGTGGGGAGCCCGGTGTACGGCGGCCTGGTGAGGTGAGCGCTTCCTTGAAAACACGGATGGGCCGGACAGCCCACTCCCTGGCGCGTCGCTGGGAAATTCAGGCAACATCGGAATTCTCGTGGTTTGGATCAGACCGGTGACGAGGGCTGCCTTCACCTGCCGCGTCGCAGCACACCCCGAACCGGGAATTCTTCTGCCTGCGCGAGCCTGGCGGTCAGGGTGACGGATAGTTCGGCTGATCCAGTGAGCGCGCCGCTGCCCTTGACACGGTCGGACCCCCGACAAATCGGCGACTATCGGCTTATCAGCCGGCTTGGTCGCGGCGGAATGGGCACGGTGTATCTTGGGATTGCTGCTGACGACAAACTGGTGGCGGTAAAGGTCATCCGCTCTGAATTCGCCGAAGATCCCCAATTTCATCAACGTTTTCAACGAGAGGCGGAAAACGCCCGTCGGGTCGTTGCCACGTTTTGCACGGCCCGGGTGCTTGCTGTTGGCATGGACGGGGATTCGCAGTTCTTGGTTACGGAGTACATACCGGGCCCCACACTTTCCCGCGCGGTCGCCGTACAGGGCCCTTTCGCGTCGACGGCGGTTGAACAGCTCGCTGTCGCGATGCTCAACGCGTTAGTGGCCATACACAGTGTCGGGCTCGTACATCGCGACCTCAAACCGTCGAACGTGATATTGTCGCCGACTGGTCCGCGAGTCATCGACTTCGGCATCGCCCGTGCCGTCGACGAAAGCAGTGCATTCAGTCTCGGCATGTCACGTATCGGGACGCTGGGCTACATGGCTCCTGAGCAGATCCGTGGCGAGCGAGTGACCCAGGCGGCAGATATTTTTGCGTGGGCCGCAACGGTGACTTTTGCGGCAGCCGGAGCCAGCCCGTTCGGGTCGGACAGCGACGTGACCATGATGTATCGTACTCTCAATGATCAACCGAGCGTCGACAGGCTCGATCCGACCCTTGGCCGGTTGGTCTTCAGGGCGCTGTCGAAAGACGCTGCAAAGCGTCCGTCAGCAAAGATCTTGCTCGATATTCTTCTGGGTCATCCGACGGTTGAGAACCACGAGACGGCGTCAGTCGGCCATGCAGTCCTCCGTGAAACCGAGCCCGACATTTCGATCCCAGAACCGGGCCCAGGCGCCGCCGAACAAAGGCAGGCGGGAGATGCTTTCGCCACCCCCATGCTGCCGGGCTATCCGGCCGGCCGACCGGACCGGAGCTCGTCGAGCGGGCTTTCGCGCGACAGCGAGGGCGAGCAGCGTGTCGGCGCGGTCAGCGGCCCGGAGAGTGCGCAGTATCCGGAGGTCGGTGAGCCTGGGCTTGCGAAGCGTTCGGGCGAGCCACCCACACATGAAGCTCAACAGGCTCGTCCGTCTCCGTCTCCGTCTCCCGTCAGGACGTCACCTTCAGATCTCCTACATAAAGGCAGCGTCCGCGTCAGGACGGCCATCAGACGCAGAGTACGCCGCGTACATACAGTGCGGATGCGTGTGGGGATCGCCGCCTGTTCAGTGATCATACTCGTTGGTACTGTCGTCGCTGTTTCCAGGATCTTTTTTGGTGATT
>NZ_CAUVXI010000215.1:0-9262 GCF_963555845.1 Protofrankia sp. Cas8
AGTGACGCTCACGGAGCGTGGCAGACCGTTGCGGGGAATGGCTCACTGCCGGACGAGGCCACGGATGTAGCCGTGTCCGTGGTCTCCGTCGCAGAACTCACCATCGGCGTACTAGCCGCGACAGACCCGGACATCCGCGCGCAACGACTTGCCACGTTGTCAGCCGTTGAACGCAGTTATGAACCTCTTCTCATCGACACCGACGTTGCCCATGCGTATGCCCGCCTTGTAGTGAAAATCAAGGCGTCCGGTCGCAAACCGCGCGTCATGGACACCCTGATCGGGGCTACGGCGATTGTCCATGAATGCACCGTCGCAACCAGGGACGAGGATTTTCACGCCCTTGGCGACGCGGGGGTCCCCTTCGTGATCGTCTGATCCGCCGCAAAGGCCGGCCGAGAGCTCACCGGCCACGTGTTCTGCCACAGCGGGCGGTCCAGCGACGCAATTTACAGCAACGGAATTTCCAGTAGCGGAAGGTAAGGACGCAAGTCGGCGCGGGAGCCGCTGGCCCGCACGCGACCGTCCGCCACCGCGTCCACCCAGCTCAGGCGGCCCACGGCGACATCGACGAAGGTGACCGGATCGGTTTCGACCACGTTCGGCGGTGTGCCCCGGGTGTGCCGCGGACCGTCGACGACCTGCACCGCCGCGAACGGCGGCACCCGTACCTCGACGCAACGCCCCGGAGCGCGCGCCACGAGTAGACCGGTGAAGGTCCGCACGACGATCCGCACCGCGTCCCGATGCGGATCGACCCCCAGGTCAAGACCGTGGACAACACCGTCCACCGCCAGTGCGACCAGAAGGTCCCCCAGCCGCATCCCACCGGCTGCGGTCATGACCGGACGCGCCGGGTCGACGCCGGCGAGCCCGGCCACGGCGGCGGCGATGCCGTCACTCAACCGCGACCGCAGCCGGCCGCGCTCACCGGCTCCCCACCGCGTCTCGGCTCCCCACCGCGTATCGGCGGCCGTCCCGTTGGGTGCGTCGTCGCGCGGGCCGAGCCCCGCCAACCCGGCCGGCGCCGCCAGGTAGGACTCCACGCTCAGAAGACGTTCCGGACGTGCGTCCGCGGCCGGCGGGGGCGGACCCGCGAGCGCCGCGGCCAGCGCAGCCGCCGACCCGGCGGTGTGGAGGACAAGGTCCGCGGCACTCCAGCCGGGCAGCCTGCTCGGCTGCGCACACTCCTGCGCTGCGAGTACGGCCGCCCGTTCGGCGATCCGCTCCCACTGGCCGACCACCGCCGACACCAGCTTGCGATCATCACGACGAGCCGCGGACGCCACGGTTCTGCATTATCGGCCGGCCGAAGACGGGCCGACCGGACAGGCCCTAGCTGCACCTGCTCTCCCATCTACCCTGCATTGAAGAGGAGGATGAGGAGATGGACGCGCAGCCGTACGGAAACGTGATCGTGGACGCTGACAGCGGCGACGCCCAGGCCGACCCGCTGGACCACTCGCGCCGCGACGACCGACATGATCAGCTCGCCGTCGGCGAGCTGAACGACCCTTTCGGGACGGCCGCGATCCAACGCCGGGTCCTCGACGCCTGGGCCGCATCCCCCGCGCGGTTCCGCGAGGACGCGAACGCCGAGGAGGACGCCGCCCGCGGCGCGTACCGCGACCGACTCGTCGTTGAACTGCTCCAGAACGCCGTGGACGCGGCCCACGCCGCGGCGGTGCCCTGCCGTGTTCTGATGACGCTGACCAGCAGCGACGACACGGCGACAGAATCTCACGCCGGGATGCTGGAGATCGCCAACACCGGGGCGGGGCTGTCCGCGGCCGGGGTCGAATCACTGTCCACTCTGCGTGCCTCCGCAAAGCGCGACACCGCGGCTCTCGGCCGATTCGGGGTCGGTTTCGCCGCGGTTCTAGCCGTCAGCGACACTCCGTCGATCGTGTCCCGACGGCCGATGGGGCCGTGGGAGGAGCAGGACCACCACAGCGGTGGTGTCGGCTGGTCGAAACAGGCGACCATCGACGCGATCAACACACTCGGTGTGCCCGCCCTCGACGCCGAACTGACCCGCCGCGACGGTGCCGTCCCCGTGCTGCGCCTGCCCTCAACGCTGGCCGACGCGCCACCACCGCCGGAGGGCTACGACACCGTCGTCCGGCTACCGCTGCGTGACGCGGGCGCGATGGCGCTGGCCCGCGCCCTGCTGGCCGGTCTCGACCCGACGCTTCCGCTGGTGATGCCCGGACTGTCCGAGATCACCGTCGTGGTCGACGGTGCTCGCACGACGCTTTCCTGCGTCTGGGTGGACCCCACCCCGGCGGGCCCGGCGGGGCCCGCCGGCCAAAGGGTGCGCGACAATGATCTTTCTGGCGCGCCCGGAGGCCTGACTGGGCATGACCAAAGGGCGCGCGACAATGATCTTTCTGGCGCGCCCGGAGGCCTGAACGGGCATGACCAAAGGGTGCGCGACAATGATCTTTCTGGCGCGCCCGGAGGCCTGAATGGGCATGGCCAGGAGGTCGCGCTGCTGGATGGGCGACGCTGGGTTGGCAGGGTGCGACGCGGGGTGATTCCGCCGGATCTGCTCATCGACCGGCCGGTTGAGGAACGTGCCCGTACCGGATACGAGGCCCGGGCCATGGTCTGCGAGGGCGGCTGGCCCAGCGGCGTGCCCATGCTTGTCCGGGCGCCCCAGCCGACCGACGAGCCGCTGTCGTTGCCGGTTCTGGTCAGTGTGGGTCTGCCGTTGGAACCGTCCCGCCGGCACACTGTCGCGGGTCCGCTTCGAGACTGGCTGGTGGACCGGCTCGCCGAGACGATCGTCGACCTTGCTGTCGACCTCGGCGCCGGCAGCCCGCCGGGACCGGATGCCGAGCCAGGTGTCAGCGCGCTGCCGGACGCTGACACCAGCTCGGTGGCGCCGGCCGGACCGGACCTGTTCGCACTGATCGCCGCGGGGCAGGATCCGGGCGTCACCCCGGCAGCGCAGGCGCGCGACGCATTCGACCTGCGGGCGCTCGTGGGTACCGGCCATCCGCCGGCTCATTCGCCGCTGGCGGCGCTCGAGCTCGTCCCGACCGGACTGCCGGCCGGTGAGGTCGACGCCAGGTTGCGGGACGCCCTCGCGCGGCTGCTACCGGACGCACCGATGTTTCCCGGCGGGCACCGCGGATCCGACTGTGTGGTCTGCGACCTCGGTCCGGCAACCGACCAGGTCACGGCGCTGCTCACGGCCCCGGCAGTGCTCCGGGGACTGCGGCCTGCGGGCGCGCGGTCTGACGATCGTCGCGCGCCCTCTGGTCCTCTGGACGACCGGCCCGAGAACGACGAATTTGGCACCGACGAACTGGGAACCGACGAACTGGGAACCGACAAACCGGGTGACGACGCGGATGGCGCCGTGGACGGCCTGCTGCCGGCGGCCTACGCCGCACGGCATTGGCGGCCGGCCCTCGACGTGCTGGGAGTAGACCGCCTCGACACCGCCGATGTGGTTGAGATTCTCAGCGAGCTCCGCAGACCGCCGTCGTGGTGGGCACGTGCCTATGCGGCACTCGCGACCGCGCCCGACCGGGACGCCCTCGGCGCCCTACCCGTTCCGCTGGCCGCATCTGCCCCGGACCGGGACCCGGCACCGGACGCTGGGACCGGCCCCGGACCGGACGACACCCGGCTCGGGGTCCGAATGGTGACCGGCCCGCGTGGTCTGCTGCTTCCCACCACCGATCTGGACGTCCTCGCGTTGGTCAGCTCAGGCCTACCGCTGCGGGTCGCGCATCCCGACGCCTGCGCCGGCGCGGCCCGCGATGTTCTGCGCACCCTCGGTGCGGTCGAGGGAACTCCCGCGAGTGTGCTGCGCGACGGGTCCGTGGCCGACGCCATCGCCGACATCGACCCCGAAGCGGATCCCGACGCGGCACGCGCGCTGGCCAACGCTGTCCTGGCGCTGGCGCGGGACGCCGGCGATATCGCCGGTGAACTGCCCTGGCTCGCAGATCTGCTGCTTCCCGACACCGATGGCGACTTCAGCCCCGCCGGCGAACTGTTGATCGAAGCTGGCCCCCTCGACCGGGTGCTCGCAAGCGACGCACCGTTCAGCGTCCTCGCCGACGACTTCGCGCGGGCATGGCCGGTGGGCGTGCTGGAAGCGGTCGGGGTACTGCGGACCTTCGCCGTGCTGCATGTCACCGACGTGGGCCTCGACCCGGATGAGCCGGTCCTGCTCGACCTGGACGACAGTGACACCTGGGTGGAGGAGTTGACCGCCCGACTCGAGTCCGAACCCGATCAGGCCAGGGCCGGTGGCGAACCGAGCGCGCCGCCCACGCTGGCGACCTTCTCGGCTGTGCGCGACCTCGAATTCGTCGACCCGTCCCGCTGGCCTGGGGCGCTCGCGGAGCTGGCCCGGCCGCCGCTGCGCGATGTCGTCATGCACTCCGACCGATTGCGCCGGCCGGGGTCCGGCGGCCATGCCCGCGATGCGGATGTGTCGTACACGCGTTGGTGGCTGTCCCGGCACGCGCTGCTTCCGGTCGTCGGATCAACGACCGTGCTCCCCCCGACCGAACTGGCGCTGCCCGGCGCAGACCCGCTGCTCGACGGGCTGTTCGCCCCGGCTGCCCCGCTGCCGGGGGTGGATGTCGGCCTGCTGCGCCTCCTCGGTTGCAGGCTTACCCTCGCCGACGTCCTGAGCGATCCGGATGCGGTGCTCGACCTGCTCGACCGGCTCGGCGATGCCGATCGGGACGTGCCATGGCCGGCGGCGCGCCTGCTGTACATGGCGGCCGTTGACGCCGCCGCGGCGCTCCCCCGCGCGGAGGTACCCGACCACGATCCGGCGAGGAGCATCGACCCTCCGCTGACCGTCCGCACCCCGAACGGCGTGGTGCGGACATCCGATGCCGTGATCGTGGACGCGCCGGACCTGATGCCGCTGCTCGGGGCCGGTCGCGGTGCCCTGCGGATGCCGCTGGACCGAGCGGCCGAGGCATCCCTCGTACTCGGCGTACCGCTGCTTTCGTCCCTCGGTGACTGTGACGTCGTCTCAACGCCGCCGTCACCGACGGATACGGCGCCGGACGGTACGCCGTATCTGTCGCATGGGCGTCTGCTTGTGGCCGACGTCGACGGTGAACCAACGCCCGTCGCGTGGCGGGTGCTCGGTGGCATCGGGGGGGAGATCCACGTCGACGCGAGTGCCGGAACGAACGCGCTGGCGCGGGCCCTGGCCTGGCATGCCGGCACCTGGGACCGCCGGCACGCCATCGCCGAGGCGTTGCGCGAACCGGCCGGTGACGATCAGCGTCAGGCCGAAGCCGACCTCGACGACTCCTGACGAGAACTTCCGGACCACAATTTTATCCTCTAGATCAGATTAATGATCTATTGTCGGCATGCCCCGGCAAAATATTTCGATCTCGTTCGATAGGATCGGAACAGGTATCCACAGTCAGAAGCAACAGTCAGAAGCAGGAGTAGTCACCGGTGAACCAGGACCCAGCTTCAGCGCCCGCGGGAGTCCTTCACGATGCTCCGGATATGGACCTGGAGCTCGTAGTCGTGGACGACGACAGCTTCGAAGAGCCCAACCCCGACCCCGAGCCGGTATCTTATTCCGGTTCGGACTTCGACGTTGACGGCCTGGTACGCCGATACAAGCGGGGGGATATCATAATCCCGAGCTTCGGCGGCGCCGATGACCCGAGCATCGAAACCGCAGGCTTCCAGCGTCGGTTCGTCTGGCGACGGCCACAGATGGACCGGTTCATCGAGTCACTGCTTCTCGGATATCCGATCCCAGGTATTTTCTTCGTCCAACAGACCGATCGTCGATATCTGGTACTCGACGGCCAGCAACGCATCCGTACGCTCGCGTCGTTCTACAGCGGCATACACAATGGGAAAGAATTCTCCCTGAAAAACGTCGCTCCGAAATTCCAAAACCTGACATACGAACAGCTGGACGACGAGACACGGCGAACCCTCGACAACACCTTCATTCAGGCAACGATAGTCAAAACAGACGGCTCCGTGCCTTCGCTGGATGCCGTTTACCAGATATTCGAACGACTGAACACCGGTGGAACACAGCTTACTCCGCACGAAATCCGCGTTGCCCTCTATTCGGGCGAGTTGATCGATTTCCTGACCAGTCTGAACACCTACCCGACCTGGCGGGCACTCTACGGTACGGAGTCACCGCGGCTGCGTGATCAGGAGATCATCCTCCGGTTCCTGGCATTGTATGTCCAGTCAGGTAGCTACCGTCGACCGCTGCGGCGATTCCTGAATGACTTCGCCGCGCTTCACCGTAACCTCCACAACCTACCGGCAGAAAGACTGAAAATGCTCTTCGAGACCGCGGTCGATCTGTTATTCAGAGGGCCGGGTAGAGGCGCGCTCCGCGCTGGCGGCAACCAGGTCAACGCAGCGTTGACCGAGGCCATCCTGGTAGGCCTTGCCCGCAGACTGGATGTGGGTACGACTCCCACCACCGTCGACGTGACATCGGCGATTTCTCGGTTGACATCAAATCCACGGCTGGACGCGGCAATATCCCGTGCCACCGCCGACGAAGAGAGCGTCCGCGCGCGGCTGGCACTGGCGACGCAGTCCTTCGCCACGATCTGACAATCGGATAAGGGACCGCGGAGATGTCAACGGCATGGCCCCGGCAAAATCTACGCTGGCCACCACGCAAAATTGATGATCTGCGGAGACGGCTGGACGAACTCTCAGCTACTGTCAACGGGAAACCGCCCGACAGCATCAGCGAGGAGGTGCGAAGCTGGCTCGCGCGATTACTTGTCGTACGCAGCTGCGGCTATCTTGAACAAGTCGTCGCGGAGGTCTGTCGTGGTTACATCGAGGAAAAGTCCGGCGGTCGCGTAAGGAGCTACGCTCGGGCGAGCTTCGAACGGCTCAACCATCCAGGCTCAGAGTTCCTGCTCTCGCTTGTCCGACGCTTCGGCACCGACCTCGAAAACGAGCTGCGTGCTTTTCTCGACCAGGATGACCAACGAGTGCGCAGGGAACTCGAGTTCCTCGTGAATCGACGCCACCGGATCGCGCACGGTGAGAACGAGGACATCGGTGCGCGTAAAGCACTCGATCTCAAGGATCTTTCCTGCGAAGTTGCCGACTGGTTCATCCTGGCCTTCAATCCGCACCGACTGTGAGATATCAATGCCACTCTGCCGACGCGAGTCACGTCGCGTCGGCGGCCTGCCGGGATGTGCTGCCAGCTTCGGTCCGTCGCCGCAGGCGGTTGCGGCGGCGGGATGTGACCGCGATACCCAGCAGGCCGAGCGTCGCGCCGAGGGCCGCGGTCGCGATCCACCACAGGTGGCCGTCCGCCCGCAGGCTGTTCCAGAACGGCAGCAGCACCACCAGGGCGACCAGCCACAGAATCGTACCGACAGTCACTGACGCCACACCGTCATAGGGCAACGGTTCCAGCTCCCGGCGTCCAGCCGGCGGGGTCACGCTCATATCTGCTGACGCTACCCGCCGCTCCGCACGAAATCCCCGGCGTCAAGGTCCCCGGTCCCGCGGCCGTCCAGATCGTGGTCCGCCTACCCGGATCATGATCTGCGCGAGTTTGTCGCTAGGTACGCGTATCAGGCCCGAAAGCGTACCGTCCGACAAACTCACGCCGATCTTGTGGCAATCCGGGATGCTCAGTCCAGCAGGTCGGGCTGTTCCTCGACGATGATCTGGTACAGCGCCTCAAACGACCAGCGGGCGCCCGTCTCGCTGGAGAGCTGGCCGGCGGTGAGCCGGGCCGTCTCGTCGTCAAGAATCCGCAACGTGCCGGCGGCCGAGGCGATGAGCTGTGCCTTGGCCGCGCGTTCCGCGGCGATGAACCAGTAGGCGGCCGATTCCACCGAGGTACCGACCGACAGCAACCCGTGGTTCGCGAGGATCGCGAGTTTGCGCCCACCGAGTGTCTCGGCGATGCGACGTCCCTCGTCCGGGCTGAGCACCACGCCGTTGAAATCTGCGAAGATCACATGATCCTCGAAGAAGGCGCAGGCGTCCTGGCTGATCGGGTGCAGCGGTTCACCGATGGCCGACAGCGCCTTGCCGTACAGGGCGTGCGTGTGTGCGGCGGCGACGACGTCCGGGCGGGCCGCGTGGATCTGGGAGTGGATGGCGAACGCGGCCGTGTTCAGCGGCCCGGTCCCTTCGACGATCTCACCGACGTCGTTGACCAACAGCAGGCTGGACACGGTGATCCGCCGGAAGTCGATGCCGAGACGGTTGACCCAGAAGTGGCCGGGCAGCTCCGGGTCACGCGCGGTGATGTGGCCCGGCAGTCCTTCGCCCAGACCCAGCTGACCGAAGATCCGGTAGGCGCCGGCGAGGCGCTGCTTGCGGTACAGGCGTTCCTCGACGACGGTCCGTTCCGCTTCGGGCCGCGGCCAGGGTCCACCGACCGCGGGCGCGACGATGTTCGACTGGTCCCAGCTCGATCGGTCCGACGAGCCCGCTGCCCGCGCGTCCGTGAAGATGCTGATGTTCTCGCCACTGATGTTGTCCGTGCCGATGTTCTCGGTACTGATGCTCATCGTCTGGTCCTCTCTGCCGAACGAAGTGTGCGTTTAACGGGCCAGCAGGGCTCGGCCGGCCGCGGCGTGGACGGCATCGTCCTGCGGGGTGTGCACGCGTCCACAGAGCACGTTTCGATAATGACGCTCCAACGGGTTCGCGCGGGTCAGGCCGGGATTTCCAATCAATGCGACCGCCGCGCCGACCGCGCGGATCGCCGCATTCGTGACCGTCGACTTCACCGCGTTCGCGCGGGCGGCGGCAGCCGCATCCCCGGCATCAACCCCATTCGCGGTCGTTTCGACCAGCACCCGGGCTGTCGTCAGCGTGACGTCGATCTCGCCGACGGCGGCTTGGAAGCGTGCCAGGCTCGCCAAGGGCTTACCCAGGTTGGACGGCACCCGCTCATGCAGAAAACCGACGAGCCAGTCGCGGGCGGCCTCTGCGACGCCGAGATAGATCGTGGAGATCGCCAGGCCACCCCAGGCGACGATCGAGGGGTCGATCGTCAGGTCGCGCAACGCGCTGACCGGCCTGAGCCCCAACCCGGCGTCGGCGCTCAGGCGGACCCGGTCAAAGACAACGTCATGACTTTCGGTCGCCCGCATACCGAAGTGGTCCCACGTACGGACGATCTCGATGCCCGCCGCGTCGGCCGGTACCAGGAAGTTGCCTACCCGTGGTTCAGCGGACGCCGGCCCGGCGGGGTCGGCGGCGGGGTCGGTCGCCGCCCACACCAGCATCC
>NZ_CAUVXI010000216.1:0-2013 GCF_963555845.1 Protofrankia sp. Cas8
TCACCGGCCGGAAGATCCTGGAGGCCCTCGTCGCCGGCGAGCGCGACCCTTACCTGCTCGCCGACTTCGCCGCTGGCCGGGCCCGCGCCAAGATCCCGGCACTCGTCGAGGCACTGGACGGCGAGTTCACCGACCACCACGCCTTCATGGTCCGCCACTACCTCGACGAGATCGACCGCTGGAAGCAGGTCATCGCCGGGTTCGACGAGCGGATCGCGACCATGCTCACCGACCAGAAGCAGGACCTGGATCTCCTCGACTCGATTCCCGGCATCGGCCGCCTCTCGGCCGAGATCATCATCGCGGAGACCGGAGGTGACATGGCCCAGTTCCCCAGCGCGCACCACCTCGCCTCCTGGATCGGGGTCTGCCCAGGACAGAACGAGTCCGCCGGAGTGAACAAGTCCGGCCACATCCGGCCCGGCAACCGCAACCTCAAACACCTGCTCGGGATCGCCGCGATGGTAGCGATCAAGAAGAAGGACTCCTACCTGGGCGCCTTCTACCGCCGCATCGCAGCCCGCCGGGGCGGCCGACGCGCCCAGGTCGCCGTCATGCACAAACTCACCATCGCCATCTGGCACGTCCTACATGACAGGGTCCCCTACCGCGACCTGGGCGCCGACCACTTCGCCAAACGGGATCCCGAACGCGCCATGCGCCGCATGATCAAACAAGCCAGCAGCCTCGGCCTAACCATCCGCTTCGAACCGATCGGGGCCACCTGAGGCGCACCGGTCACCTTATTTTCGTGTCAGACCCATTCCGGTAGTTGTCAAGTCAACTGCGACAGTGGGTCGTCGCTCGGTTGGCTTGGAATGGGCTGGTTGATCCACACGGTCTCGGGTAGGCGGGGTGGCCGTGGCCTGCGGGCGAACCGCTCGGGATGGGCCGCGTGGGCACGGTCGAGGGTGGCTTGGCGGTGGGCCTGGACCTGGCCGGCGGTGCCGAAGTGCACCGAGGCGGGGGTGTGGAACCCGATCCCGGAATGGCGATGGTCGTGATTGTAGGCGGTGAAGAACCCCTCGCAGTAGGCGCGGGCGTCAGCCAGCGACCCGAACCGGTCCGGGAAATCGTAGGTGTACTTGAGGGTCTTGAACTGAGCTTCCGAGAACGGATTATCGTTCGACGTCCGCGGCCGTGAATGGGATCGGTGGACCCCGAGGTCGACCAGGAGTTCCGACACCTGTTTCGAGACCATCGCCCCGCCACGGTCCGCGTGGATCGCCCGAGGGGTGGTTCCGTTCCGGTGGATCGCGTCCGCGAGGAAGTCCTTCGCGACCACCGCGTCCTCGGCGGCAGCGACGAGCCAGCCGGCCACATACCGCGAGTAGATATCGAGGATGACGTAAAGCTTGTACCAGACTCCTTTCTCGGGGCCTTTCAACGCGGTGATATCCCACGACCAGATCTGCGACGGCTCCGTCGCGGACAGCTCCGGGCGGACCCGCGGCAGGTGCGTCGCCTGGCCGCGGCGTTCCCGGGTCTGCCCCGCCGCCCGGGCGATGCGGTACATCGTCGAGAGGGAACACCAGTACCGGCCGGCATCCAGCTCACGGGCCCAGACCTGCGGGATCGCCAGGTCCTGGTAGACCGGATCCGCCAACAGGGCCAGGACCTGCGCCCGCTCGGCGTCGGTCAACGTCCCCGGCGGAGGCGTCCGCGCCAGCCACGGCCCATGCACCGGCCCCCGCGGAGCACCATGACGGTAATGCGTCGCCCGCGACCGACCGACGTAGACGCACGCCCGTTTCACCGGGATATCCGCGGCACGGAGCTCGTCGAAAGCCCCGTTCAACACCTGGTCTACTACTGGTCGGAGTCCGCTCTCTCGGAGACTTGCTGCAAGAGAGCGCGCGCTTTTCCCATGATATCCAGCGCGGTCTCGGTCGTCGCGAGCCGCGCTTTCAACCGCTCGTTCTCGCGGCGCAGCTTCTCCAACTCGATCTGCTCCGCCGACTTCCCGGGCTTCTTCTCCGGAGCGTGGGCCGCGGTACTCGCTCTTCCCAGGAC
>NZ_CAUVXI010000216.1:2390-9582 GCF_963555845.1 Protofrankia sp. Cas8
CCCGCGTCACGGGCCCGGGTCCACTCCACCACATGCGAGGAGAACAAACCCTCCCGACGCAGAACCGCGCCTTTCTCTCCGTGCGGGGCGTTCTCGTACTCCGCGACGATCCGCAGCTTGTACGCCGTGGTGAACACCCGCCGCGAGGGACGCGGCGCCGGATCACGCGACGGCGAGGACCCACCCGGACGCTCCTGCGACTCAGACTCCATGAACATCATGGATCTCCGATCACGCCCCCTGTAGCCAGCCCGCACCCCAGCGGGTGTCTCACTCAAGTCTGACCGAGAGGGTTCCTCAGGTTATGGTTGGTCGAAGCGTGCGACGCGGCGGGCAAGCGGGGTGTCGGCTGGGTAGCCGGGAAAGGGAAGCCACTGATACTTGGAACGGCCCCGGGAACGCTGGAGGCGCCGGTGGGGCGGAAGGCCGCTGGTAAGGCTGACGCCGAGTGTCTCGCGGAGGATGGTGATTTCCAGTAGGGAGCAGGCGATCGTGCCGATGAGGCCGCCGAGCTGGATGGCGTCATCAACCCGGGCGGGTGCGAGGTCGAAGTTCGTCCCTTTCTCGGTCACCTTGTCGACGATGATGGCGCTTATGGCGAACCAGGGGGCGGCCAGCGACGGGAGGAGTGGGTGGCCGGCGTCTGCCTGGAGCAGGTTAATTATCGCGACGTTGATGGTGATCAGTACGAAGGACAGGAGGGGAATCAGAAAGGACAGGACCGAGAAGATCGCCTGGTACTCGGTAAGTGGGATACCCGCTGCGGCCGCCTGCTCCTCTTGGAAGGCCAGGTACGCCGTGTCCGCCCATGTGATGAGGAACAGAAAGAACAGTCCGAGGCAGCAGGTGGCCGGGCCTCGGAACAGCGAGCCGCTCGGACCGCGCAGAAAAGCACTACGGGCATGGAACCGTTGATTCTCTGGAGTCAGGGCCACGAGTAAGAAGCCGATCAGGAGGAGTCCCGCCCCGGCCAGGAGTCCTCCGTAGATGGCCTTGCGCCCGGCCACGCCGATTAAGTCATCGGTGTCGAAGCCGTACCGGGCGACCAGCGCCACGAGGACGACCAGCGTGGCAAGATTGCGGATCAGGCGGATCCACTGAATCGAGCGGCTCGGCTCGATCACCTGGCGTGTGAGCACGATCCCTGCGAACGCGCAGATCCAGAGCACCAAGGTGCTCATTGGCATCCCACCATTCCCTCTCGAATGCAGCCGCCTACGAGCTGAGGGCGGATGAGCCGCTCGCCGAACTCGACGTGTCCGCGCCGGTCAACGAGATGGTCCACGCGCTGACCGCCCAGTTCACAGTCCTGTCCCGGATACAGACCGAGCTGGTCCTCGTGTTCATCCACAGCACGGACAACCAGCGGTTCCAGTACAACGAGGACGGCTACACCCGACCAGGTACAAACAAGTAGTGGGACCGGCCGCCCCGCTGCACACAGATCGACTCGTAGTGCTCGAACAGGCACGCGGTCAATCTGCCCCGGGCCTGCCTGCCGGACGATCGCCGTCGTCCACCCGTCGGATAGCCGTTCGACGAACGACGCCGAGCAGCCGATCAGGCAGTCGGCACCATGACGGCTGCGACTCTCCCTAGCATCCGTCAGCAGGAAGGTCGGCTACGCTGGCCCGAGCACCTCTGTCGATCGGAGCAAAAAACTCGTCCTGCGATACCTGCAGGAGCTTGCGAGCTGGCCGTGCGCCGACGACACCGGCGTCACCACTCGGCCCGCCGCTCCTCGTCGCGCCGGTCCTGGGCACGCTGTTCGTCGCGCCGCTCCTCGTCGCGCCGGTCCTGGGCACGCTGTTCGTCGCGCCGCTCTTCGGCCCGCCGTTCCTCGTCACGCCGTTCCTGGAGGCGCCGGGCTTCCTCCTGCGTCCAGCTCGGATCATTCTGCGGATACCCGCTGGTGGTGTACTCCGGGCTCGGCACAGAGAAGAACTCCTGCCGTTCGCGCCGTTCCCTTGCAGCTGCCGCAGCTTCGCGAGACAACCGCTCCTGGGTCAGTTTGTTGATTTTTTCCAGGTCCCTCGCGAGCGCCGGGCCGAAGCCCCGTGGTTCGGTGGCTCCTTCGACGACGGCTGTTATGAATCCGCCTACAAGTTTGCCGATTTTCGCCTTCCGGAAAACCAGTCTCGCTACCTTTGCAGCACCTACGGCACTGGCCGTGGTCCCGACGGCCAGGACGCCCAGAGCAATCACGCCCCCCGCATTGGACATGGCCGTTTCGGGTCTAGTCGCTTCGGGTCCGGTCATTTCAGAGTCAGTCACTTCGGTGCCGGCTGGGTCAGAATCGGTCATTGCGTGGCTGATCGGGTCGACGTCGTTACTCAATCTCTCTTCCGATTCTTCCGGGAGCCTACGGGCATCCAAGTCGTTTGAATGAATCATGCCTTCCAGGTCGCAGGTCCGGTAGATGAGAAAACCCTGGAATCTGCGCCGAAGGCCCCGAGGCCCGGGGTGTCACGCTGCCGGCGGGTCCGTCGGCCCGGCGGCTGCGGCAAGGATGGTGTGGCCGGGTCGGATGACGGCACCGCCGGTGCCTGCGAAGGTAGCGCACGCGGTGAGCGGGGGCTGGAGGTCTTCGACGGGCTGGTCGTGGCGCAGGATGCGGATCAGGAACAGGTCGACGGTGGCCCCGGTTTCGGTGATGCTGCGGAAGCGGGTACCGAGTGTGGCTCGACCCCGGAGGCAGCGGACGTTCGCCGTGACCATGTCCGGGCTCGGTGATTCCTCCCGTGCAGGGTCGAGGATCTCGATGATTTCCAGTGCCGGCGGAGTGGACCCGCTGGTGCCTTGGAGGAACTTCAGAACGGCCAGGACACGTTTGCTGATCCTGCGGTCGGGTTCGATCCCCAGCTTGCGGTAGATCGAAGACAGCTCGGCCTCGATCACCTGGGAGGAGAAGCTGAGGTCTTCGGCGATCGCGGGCGTCGACCAGCCTCTGGCGAGGCGGTCGAGCGTCGCGGACTCGCGTTCGGTCAGGCGGGCCAGGCGGTCGACCGTGCTCTTGCGGGCGAACAGGGCGGCCAGGAGCGTGTCGTCGACGCTGACGCCGCCCGCGGCGATGGCCTCCGCGGTGCGAATCAGGGACGGCATGTCCTGGACGCGGTCTTTGAGCTGGTAGCCGACGCCGGCGCCGAGGACGACGATCTCCTCGACCAGGTGTAGTCCTCCGTATCCGGACAGCACGAGGATGCCGACGTCCGGGTATTGGGCGCGGATTCTCCGAGCCGCATCGATTCCGGCGTCCTCGGCCACGGCCAGGCCCGCGCGCCGGGGCATCTCGACGTCAAGGACGACCAGGTCAGGTGGGTTGTCCACGACGAGCCGGATCGCTTCGGCGGCGTCGGCCGCCTGGCCGGTGACCTGGTGGCCGGATTTGGAGAAGCGGTCGGCCAGAAGCTCGCGCAGAAGACTCTGGTCTTCGGCGATGATCAGTCGCATGGTAGTACCACCTTGATCGTCGTGCCGTTGCTATGGGAATCGATGGTGATTGCCCCTCCTCTCGCCGCCGCCCGGTCGCGCATGTTCTGGATGCCGTTGCCCTCGACGGTGGGTGCCGCGCCTCCGATGCCGTCATCGGATATCTCCAGGTCGAGGCTGCTGCCACGCTGGCGGATCCGAACGTCGACTCGGCTGGCGTTGGCGTGCTTGTGAGTGTTGCCGACGGCTTCACTGATGATGTTGTAGAGGGCGAACTCGACCGGTGCCGGCCAGCGTTGCTCGGGGATGTCGAGGGTCGGGGCGATCGGCGCGCCCTGACCGAAGGCCTCCAGGGCGGGTTTCAGCCCGCGGGCGATCAGCGTCGAGGGGAAGACACCCTCGACGACTTCGCGTAGGGCGAGCACCGTCTGCTGGAGCTGGACGCCGATGTCGGCAAGCCGTTCCGTGGTGGCCTGATCCGGCGACTCCTGCCGGGCCTCGCCCACGAGAGCCTGAATGAAGGACAGGAGATGCTGCGGGCCGTCGTGTAGGTCCGCCCGGATGTCGTGGCGTGTCCGCAGTTCCAGCCGCTCCAGTCCTTCGAGGTGTTCAGCGTGAAGCTGGTGGACTTCCCGCAGACGAGCGCGATCCGCGGCCTGGAGCCCGATGATCAGACTCGCGACGGTAGCGGCTGCGTGGAGCCGCTCGTTTTGCGGGTACTCCGTCAAAAACCGGTCGTGGACCATCGCCCCGACAGGCTCGCCGGCAGGGCCGATGAAGGTCACGGTGCCTTCGGTGCCAGCAGGCAGAGTCACAGAGCCTCCGTGGACGCCTTCGTATCCGCCGTCATCGGGCCGTCGGTAGTACAAGACGAGGCCGGGATCGCCCAGCGCCTCCGAGAGCCGCTCCCCGAGGTCGGCCCCAGGCTGGATACCGGCCAGGACCACGGACATCTGCCGGTGGGCGAGCAGCGTCCGCACCGGCCCGAGTAACGCGGCGGCACCCAACAAGGCGATGGCGATGGCGTAGGCAGCCAGGAAGACGCCCTGTGCCGTCACCGGCGCGTGGACCAGGCTGGCCGAACCGCCGCCGGCGGCCACCACGCCGATCGCCGCTACCGCGGTCCAGAACAGGCGACGTGCTCGTCTCGCCGCCGGCGACTCGGACCGCCACCGTGCGACGACCATCGTCAGGACCACAAGGGTGAGGACGATCTCGACGATGCTGCCGATCGGCGCCCACACGGAGTACCGGGCCCGCGGATCGCCCCACAGCTGAGGCTGTAGCGGATGCTCCTGGAGCATTCTCATGCCCTGGATCCCCAGCGTCGTCACGTAGAGTGCGGCGATCACGACCCGCTCGGAACGGCTGCGCAGGCGCCCGTTCGGGAACGCCAACAGCAGGTGGGCCAGGACCACACCGTTGAGATAGCAGAGCGCGAATCCCAGCCTGAACAGGACGGGGTTCGCGCTGGTCTGGAGATCCCACATGTAGCACAGCGCGCCCATCGCGGTCAGCAGCAGGCCCATCCGCCGGCCGTCAGGATGGTAGACCCCGACGAGGATCCCGACGACGATGAAGAACAGGCCGACAGGCTGGGTGACGAAGTCGGTCCAAGCCCAGAACGGGCTCGCGCCCCATTCGACGGAGACCGCGAAGATCGCGAACGCGGTGGCGGGTGCGGCTGCCAGCAGCGGGATGACGGCGGGCCGCAAGAGCGGGCGCGACACGTTCTCGCCGTCAAGAGACGCGGCTTCGTTCACGCCTTCACTATCGCCGAAGGCACGTCGGCTCCACCGGGCCTGGCACGTTCTCCAGGGTTTTCTCAGTGTGCGGGGAGGGACTCCTGTGCCCGTGTTCCAGGGTGGCCTCCCCTGGCGTGGCCAGGACCACGCAACCAACCTGGGAAGCGACCCCGGCCCCCGAATGTCGCCGGCCTCCAGAGGCCGCCGCACAGCCCCGGCCGGGCACCCTTGTCTCGCGCTTCCGTTGAGGAGAGTGCTCCCGTGAACCGCATCGTTCACCGCATCGCCCTGGCCCTGGCCCTATTGACCGTCCTCGCCGGCTTCGCCGCGCTGGCCCCGGCCGCCGGGGCCAGCACGGCTACCCCAGCGTCCGCCACCTGTGTAGCTCCCTCGTTCCCCGGCTACGATTCCGCGCAGCTGACCTCGGACCCCACCGGGGGCCTGCGGATGTCGACGAACGTGACGCTCAACCGCGGCACCGGGGTGCTGAACGCCACCACCGAGGTGCGCTCGCTGCTGGCCCTGCGCGGTTTCACCGCCTCGGTGTTCGTCATCGGCCTGGACGCGTGCAACCACCCTGTGGCGATGAGCCAGCCCGTGTACAGCGGGGTGAACGGCACCTGGCTCCCCAACCACGACCGCGTCATGCCCTGGACCCAGACCTGGAACACCGGCACGGCCGGCAAGGTCGTGAACATCCAGATCGTGCACGCCTGGTCGCCTTCCGCCGTCCTCGACCTTTACCGCCGCTACCAGCCCGTAGTGTGCGGGGCGATCAAGTTCATCAACTACTTGTTCAGCTGGAAGGTCCCCTGCCCACCGGTGCTTTGACGCCCAGACGGTCTACTGACAGGGGTGGCACCCGCCGCACGTGGCGGGCGCCACCCCCTGTCTGTCGCTGGCCGCGGGCCTGCCCGGGGCCCATTAGCTAACGGTGTAGGTGACCGGGTCGCTGTGGTAGGGATTTTCGTCGACGCCGACGGCCTGGATCTGGTGCGGCCCGTGGGTAACGTCGAGATGGGCGTCCTTGCCGGGCCCTGTGGCCCACAGCAGCCGCCCGTTCTCCGGCGTATACGACTCGCTGTAATGGTGGGTGGCGGTACACACGGCAGTAGGCTGCAGCGTTTTACCGTCCCACCGGATGTCGATCTGGTCGCCGACTTCGTGGCACCCGCTGCCCGAGGCGATGAAGGTGGCGCTGCTGCTGCCGCTGGGCGGACTCACCGAGAAGCTGACTGGCAGCGGGGCGGGGCTCGGACTTGACGTCCAGTCGGGCGTCGCTGAAATGGTCGGTGTCGTCTGCGCATGGGAGAGCTGGGCGGAGGGCCGGTTCCCCCGGTCGGTGGGCGAGGGGAACAGCTGGTAGCCGCCGACCCCAATCAGCACAGCGGCGAACGCTGCTACGGCTGTGACCTTGCGGTGCGCAGTAAGGCGCCACCGGCTGCCGCTTTCGCGGCCTACCTCATCGCCTGCCGGCTCGACGGGCACTGAAGTGCCGGGAAAGGAAGGTGCGGGCCCCGCCAGGAGCTGCTGCAAATATGGAGGCCGATGCATAGGGGTGGCTGGACCCGCCAGCGTCGGGCCGGGGACGACCGGTGTCGGATGGAGAACAGGGAAGATGGGCTCGACCGGGGGTTTCGCCCGGCCCGCGAGCGTCGTCTCGATCGTGTCGAGGAGATGCCGGCGGGCGGTCTTGGCGGGATAGTCGAACAGGTCAAAGGAGACGATCTGACCGAGCAGACCCGGCCGCTCACAGTCCTCGACGCGGAGAGGGACGAGTTTGCGGGCGAAGCCCTGTGGGTCGGCCTGTGCGGCAGCCTGCCACTCCTGCTGGCCGTACACCGACGCCAGGTAGGCGGTGGACACCACCGCGACCGTGCGCTCCGAGCGGAGCATGCCTTCCTGCATGGTGACCGTCCAGTGGGTGCCGACCACCATGTCCCACTTCTGCAGCAGCACCTTGTAGCCGGCGTCCTCCAGCTGCCAGGCGATCCACTCCGCCCACCCGGCATCAACAC
>NZ_CAUVXI010000217.1:0-2261 GCF_963555845.1 Protofrankia sp. Cas8
TTCGCCGGCCGGATCACCCGGGTGACGTTCCCCGCATCATCATGATCGGTATAGGTGGTGAACGTGCCCTGCGGGGACCGCTCCGTCGCCGTGGCCGCCCACACCCGGTTCAGATCGTCATAGGCCAGGAACGTCCACACCCCGACCGCGTTCACCGACGAGACGACATTCCCGCCGTCGTCATAACCCAGCCGGCTCACCCCCGCCGCAGGCGCCCCGGCGACCTGCGGTTCGGTCACCGCCACCGGCCGATTCCGCTTGTCATAGACGGTGGTCGCGGTCTTCCCCCGCATGTTCACATGGGAGACCACGTTGCCGTTGTGGTCATAGCTCCACGACTCGACCGGGGTCAGCGCACTGCCACCCGGCGGGGTGTAAGCCGGATAGCTCACCTGCGTCGTACGACCCAACCGGTCGAAACTACGGGTCGTCACCAACCCCCGCCCGTCCCGACTATGCGTCACTTCACCGAACGTGTTGTAACCGATGTCGGCGGTCGGCCGGCTGCCGGTCGCCGACCCGCCGTTCTCCTCCACCGACACCGACGGCGCCTTCACCTGCGCCAGCCGACCAGCCGCATCCACACTGCTGTTAGTCAGATAGGCCGGGTCCGGCGCACCGCCCGCCACATAGCCCCGCGGATCCGCGGTGCCGGTCACGAACCCCCGCTGATCCCGCAGCATGCTCGTCACGAACGTCGCCGACCCGTCCCCGAACACCGTCGCCGACGTCGGCCGGGACGCGTTGTCAAAGCCGGTATCGACCCGCCCCGTCGTGCTGGTCCCCGCCGCCCCCGTCACCGCCGACGTCACATCATCATTCGCGTCGTAGGTGACATCGGTGGTCCGGACCAACCCGGCCGGATCCACCGTCGTCCGCGTCGTCCGCCCGGCCGCATCCACCACCGCAGCCACCGTCAGGCGGCCACCCCCGGTCGTCGCCGACGTCAGCTGCCCCGCCCCGTCATAACTGCGATCGGCCAGCACAATGTCGCGGGCGCCCGGACTGGACAGCACCCCGTTCACGGTGTCCGGCGGCCGATAGCCCACCAGCACGTCCTGCCGCGCCAAATCATCCAACCAGTAGGTGTGCGCCGTCGTCCGACCCAGCGCGTCGGTCACACTCGCGAGCCGGCCCGCCGGATCATAAGCCCGGGACTCGACCACCACATCCCGCGGCGTCGACCCCGCCACCGGATCATCCACAAAACTCTTCACCGTCGTGGTCGCGAGCAGGTTCTTCGCCGTATAGCCGAACGCGGTCACCGTGCCCTGCGGATCGGTGGCCGTCGCGACATTCCCGTCGCCGTCATAAGTCATACCGACCGTCGCGGCCTCCGCCGCCCCCGCCGCCCCGGTCGTCGCCGTCACCCGATCGTCGGCGTCGTAGCCGTAGCTCGTCGTCCGCGAGGCGTCCCCACCGGTCGCATCCGAGACCACCGTCTGGGACAGGTTCTCGTTCAGGTCATAGCTGTGCCCGGTCACCCGGGTGTGGGTCACCCCCGACATCGGATTGACCACCCCGGGTTCGGTCACCTGCGCAACCCGCGACAACGCGTCATAACCGACCGTCGTCGTCAACCCCGCCGGGAAGCTGTCGGAGGTTTCCTTGACGGTGACCTGCCGGCCCACCTCGTCATAGGTGTAATCATGGGTCAACCCGACCGGGTCGACATCCCGGCGCAGATCCCCCTTGCTGTCATACGAGAAACTCGTCGTCTTGCCCCGCCGGTCCGTCGTCGACAGCAGCACATCGCGGGGCACCGTGCCACCCCCGGTCGCCGCCTCCGTACCGGTCGCATACACCCACGACGTGGTCCGCCCGGACGGGAAATCCGCCGTGACCGGCGTCTTCTTCGCGACCAGATCACCCAACGCACTGAACGTAAACGTCGTCGCATAGGTGTTGTCCGTCGGCGACGCCGACCGGCCATCCCGCGACACCGTCATCACATCGTTACGGGGATCCCCCGGCGCACCCAGAAAATAGCTGTAATAGCCGGTGTTCGTCTGCTGGCTGCCGTTGACGACTGTCCGCACCGTCGTACGGGCCAGGATGTTCCCCCGGGTATCGGTCTGCAACGTCAACAGGTTGTCGTTCTCATCGGTCACCTGCGCCAGGAAACCCCGATCGTTATAGGTGAACCGCCGATTCCCCGTCCCATCCCGATGCGAAATCAACTGCCCCAGGCTGTACTCCCAATCCTCGGCATGCCCCCGCGGATCGGTCACCCGCACAATCACCGTCGGATCGGTACTCAG
>NZ_CAUVXI010000217.1:2811-4199 GCF_963555845.1 Protofrankia sp. Cas8
GCGTGGCCAGCCCGTCCTCCCGCCACGCCACCGTCCCATCCAGGTTGTACCCGATCGTCTCCGCGACGTTCCCCCGCGGCAACGTCGTCTGCCCCAACATCCCGTTATACGCATACGCATAGCTCGTCGGCGTCGCCGACCGCGGCGAGATGACACTGGTCAAATTGCTGCCCGAATAGCCATACGACCAGACCAGCGGCCCACCGGCGGCCGCGACCGTGCCCGTCGCGACCTGGCTGACATGCCCACCCGACCAGGTGAACGCCAACACCCGCCCCGCCGTCACGTTCAGCACCTGCGTCAACCGGCTGTTCGCGTCGTAGAACAACGCCAGCGCCCGGCCCGCCACATCGGTCACCCTGGTCAACCGGCCATCCGAGCGGAACGCCGACGCCGTCCCGGTCTTGTCGATCAGCAGAGTCGCCGCGGTGAACACCACATCGTCGACCCGACCCGACCCCGTCCCCTCGCTATACGGACCGGCCTGGATCCCGAACAGCACCGCCGGATCGGTCACCGACAGGATCTGCGACCCGTTCCGCAACACGATGATCGACGGCCCGTTCGTCACCACCGTCAACGTGTCCGACGCCGTGCAACAGGAGCTCGCCGCGTTCGCGACCGTCGTGTCAACCCCACCCACCCGTTTGATCAACCGCCAGGTACTCGACGACGGCACCGCCACCAACCGCCAAAAATTCGCCGTATCCGCGACCCGGAACGCCAACCCCATATTCGCCTGGCTCACCGGCAGGCTGAAACTGAACGACCCGTCCGCCGCCGCCGGCGTCACCAGCAGATTCGCGCTCCCCGCCGCCGCCGCCAGATAGGCACGGTTGGCGTCAATCCCCCAGGTGCCGGCCAACGGCCGCCACACCGCCCCGTTATCGGTACTGCCGGCGCTGGTCGCCGAGTTCGCCCGGGTGAAACCATCCCGCTGCTGATCATCCAAGATGGCGATCGACCCGACCCGCCCCGCACCCGTGCCCAGCGCATACAACCCGGCCCGCGTCGCGGTCTGGAACGTACTGCTACTCGCGGTCGCCACCACCCGGTCGTTCCGCGACACCGCGATCGAGGTCCCCGCCGTACTCACCGCGAACACATCCCCCGCCGCACAGCACCCGCCCGCCGCGGTCGCCACCACCGTGTCCACCCCGGCGACCCGTTTGGCCAACACCAGCTGACCCGCCGACGGCTTGCCATACAGCAGCCACATGTTGTCCGCGTCCTGCACGCGGAAGGCGACACCCACCATGTCCTGTGCCGTCGGCAGCGTGAACCGCACCGTCCCGTCCGACCCGGCCGGCAACACCGCCACACTCCGCCCGGCACCAGCCGACGCCAGATAGGCGTCGTTACCGGAAATCCCCCAGGTGCCGGCCAGC
>NZ_CAUVXI010000217.1:4604-10159 GCF_963555845.1 Protofrankia sp. Cas8
ATCCGCATACCGGACCGCGATATTCCCCTCCCCGGCCAGATCCGGCGCGATCCCCATGTCATACGGGCTCGACCAGCCCACCCCGAACAGGCCGTCGGCCGGATTCCGGTTGTTATACGTCCGGGTCACCCCGAGCGCCGGACCCACCCCCGCCACCGCCGCATCCGTCGTCGCCGTCGTGTAGTTACTCACCACCGGAGTCACACTCGCCACCGCCGGCGCATACGGATCCGCCCCCAGATGACCCTCCGGACCCGACAACGGCACCTTCGTCACCAGCCGACTCGGCGCCATCGCCGCACTCGGCAGCTGAAAATCACCGATCCAACCCTGCCAGTAATACGTCTGATCCCAGAACAGGACACCCTTCGGCGGACTCCACGTGTTCGCGCTGATCCACCCCGACGACCAGCAGGTCCCCGAATTCGCATCCGACCCGGTACACAACTGGAAGTTGTAGTTCACCCCCGGCCCCGGATAGTTATCCGGATCATTACCCGTCAGCGTCAACGTCGGGGTCAACGAGTACACCGCCGCGCCGTTCACCGGCGACGCAGCCGTCAGCACCGGCGCCACATTCGACACGATCAAAGTCTGCGCAAAATACTTTATCAACTCATCCGAGAACCAGGTAACCCCCCAGTTCACCATGTCCCAGCGGATCGTGTACGTCCCCGGCGCCAGCGGATTCACCGTCGCCAACAGATCAGTCGTCTGCCCCGGATTGACCGTCGTCGGCAGCTGCGTCGCATACCCCTGATGCACCAGCTCGGTCGTGTTCGCCGCGTCATACACGTGATACGACAGCATGTAGGTGCTGTTCGCCGGCCACACATCCCGACCGGTATTCGTCAACCGAACCTTGACCTTGCCCTGCTGATTGTTCGTCAGCTGCTGATCCCACACCGCGCTACCCGACGGATAGGAATACGTCGCCCCGTACGACGTCCACAGAATCGACATCTGCGGCCGGTTCGCCGCCGTCGCATTGTTGTTCGACAGGAACTTCTTCCACGCATAATTGTCGGTCGCACTCACCCGCACCGACGTCCCCGTGTTCGTCTTCCGACCATGCGTCCAGTCATCCACCAACGCCCGCAACCGGTCGTCGCTGAACGTCCCCCAGTTAGCCGGACACGACGACGAATACCCGTAGGCGAAACTACTCTGCGCCACCTCCGGGCCGACCGCCGCCCCCGGCCACAGCATCGTCGTGCCATCCCACGACTGGTTCACCTCATACAGGCTCACCGGCCGCGCCGTACACGACCACGACCAGCTGTTCATCAACGACACCTGCACATCCAGGACGTTGGCCTGGTTCACCGCCGCCGTACCCTGCCAGTTGATATAGCCGTAGTTCACATCACCGCCACCGTTGTACGTCCCGACATGAATATCGTCCAACGTGTGGTAATGCGTATTCGGATACGCCGACGACACATAGGTGTCATCCGCATACGCCTGCAACACCTCCACCGACGGATCCACCGTCACCGGGAACACCCGCGCCGGATCCGCCAGCCACCCCGCGTCCAGATCCACCTGCAACGCCAACCCGCCATCCACCCCGCTCACCAGCGTGTAGACGACACCTTCTGAGTAGGCACCGGCGCCCACATGCGGATCGACCGCGGCATCCTCCATCGACCCACGGGGAATCACCGCCCGCACCACCCCCGCGCCGTCAGCGAGGGAAATCTGCTGCGATTTCCCGTCCACCGTCGCGGTCAGACCGTGCAACGCCAGCGGAAACGTCCACCGAGTCGGCGCATCCGCCCCGCGCAACACCAGACTCTCCTTCACCCCCGACAGCGTCCCGGCCAGGCGCACATCCGCCGACCGCCGCACCCCCGTATAGACGGCCGTCGCCCCGTCGACCGTGGCCGCAGCCGGACCCGCACCGGCAATCCCGAACGACACCGACGCACTGTCGCTCACCTGCACCGACGCCAACCGAGGATCATCTGCCCGATCCGCGATGTCCGCGGCGTGCTCCACCGCCGCCACCCGATGCCGCCCCGCACCTGCCGGCACCAGACTCGTATCAATATCGACCAGCGTCCCGCCGGCACCGGTGAACCGCTTCGGCACCGAATACACCTGGGTGGTGTGGGTGCCGTCGGGATTGAGGTACTCGTCGCTCCACACCGTCCGCCGCCCCGGCACCTCCACCTGCCCCGGCTGCACACCGCGCACCGCCGGCGGAATCGTCGGGGTCACCGTGGTCGCCGCACCGAACCGCGCCACCCCCGCCGACGGATCCGGTTTCGCCACATCCACCGGCCGCGCCGGCTCCGCCGCCGTACTCGCCACCGCACCGGCCACCGCCGGCACCGCCGCACGCACCTGCGCCGCCGACGGCGCCCGCCCCGACTGCGACTGCCCCGTCGACACCTGCGCCGCACGGCCCGCCGCGCTCCCGGTCGAGCTCTGCGGCAGCGCCGCATTCCGGAACGGATTTACCAACGGCGCCGGCCCGCCCACCCCGCCCCCGGCCATCCGCAGCACCGTCAGCGCGGTCACCACCAGCACGGGCACCAACCCGAACGAGATGACCGCCAACCCCCGCCGTGATACCCGTCGAAGCACCCGACGAGACACCTGCAGGAAACGAGCAGCAGAAAGCCGGCCACGCATGAATAAACTCCAAAGATCTGACGGCAAGAACCTGCACGGACCCACGCCAGCGGACAGCACCGGACAACAGCACAACCCGAAAAGAAAACGCGGGTGACCTGCACGCCCGAATGAACGCGCAGCAAACAGCACCAACACAAACGGAACACCGAAGACGCGTCACCATGGGCACAGCGATGCGCCCATGGTTAAGATCAGAAGACAGCCAGGCCGCTACCCGGACACGAGAGCAGCGTCAATGTCCGGTACAGGTGGATTCACGCTGCGGAGCATTGCACACGAACCGTCGCAGAGTCGAGCCATTCAGCATCTACCGCAACCGTAGTTTATCCGTTGTTATCAGCATGGGTTGCGGGAGCCCTCAATGATCCTGGCGGGCATGGGTGAGTACAGGGCTGCCAACGCCATCCGGTCAGCTCAGGCCGTCCAGTCGGCCATGGTTACGATCTTCAGTAGCGGGCACGGCGATCTCAGCCGAACACCGCCATAGCAAGCAGCGTCGATCAAACCACCAGATGACGCAGCACCTCGTCTGCGAAGGAGGGGGCACCTGCGCGGGACAACTTGTCGAGAAGATCGAACACTGTCAGGGGTGGCCTTGTCGTGTCACCAGCCTGTTGCTCAAGGACAGCAAGTATCCGCGGAGGGCTGAGGTCGAGCTGATCGAGCAAGAAGCCGTCCGGCGAGATCGCGTCGATGCCGTGCGGAGCGAGGTGCTTCGCCGGGAAGTCCTTCAAATTCGGGGTGATGATGCTGCGGGCTCCTCCCACGATGGCCGCGGCAAGCACATGACGATCGTCAGGATCCGGGAGGTCAAGTCCCGTGACAAGGGGCTGCCAAGCGGCTGGATCGACGCTTGCGTCCTTGAACGCCTGATCCATCATGCGCAGACGCCTTGCAAGGATGGCTGAATCCAGATCTGGGTGGATTTCAGCCAGCGCGCGCCGCACCTCCTGAAGGATCTTCGGGGACCACAGCGGCCGGTAGAGCCCACACTCCGCCAACCGCAGCAGTGTGTCCGTCAGGACAACGGGGACGAGCGATGCTGCATCCAGCAATGCGACGTGCATAGGCCGTCAATCGCCCGCGTGGCGTGCCCGCTGAAGCGCCTCGCGATAGTCAGCCGCTGACATCTCGTACAGGCCGGTCTCCTGTGCGGTGCGGGTCAGTTCACTCAATACGGCCTGACGCTCGGCACGACGCCGCTCCTGATATTCCAAGAGATCGTCGATGCGTACTCGACGGTGACGGCCAGGACGCTCATATGGAATTTCGCCACGTTCGAGAAGCTTCACCAACGTGGGTCGGCTCACGCCAAGGACGTCGGCAGCCTCCTGCGTGGTGAGCCGACGAGACATCGGGCTGATCGTGACCGCCCGTCCCGCAAGCATGGCTCGCGCCACGTCGACCAACACGTCGACGAGAGCGGCAGGCAGGTCGACTGCCTGGCCACCTGGCGGGACGAGCGCGGCGGAACGGGACCTCTTTCTCATCACGAGGTCGCCATCCTCGGCAGGACCTGCTCCGATGGGGCTAGAAGGGCTCCCGTCCCCTGTCTCGTTTCCGACTGCGAGAAGCGCCGTCATGAGACGACGTAGCTGGCCCACATCCTCCGGGGGTAGAACGGTGTGGCTCCGGAGCGGCTCGAGCGCTGCGGCGATCATATCCCCACCCTGCCACAAATCGAAAGAAACGCAAGCCTGCGCAGGGTCAACGTCCCGTACCGAGCCCGTCCAGCAGTCAGACCGCGGTTCCGCGACGGCAGGCGTGCTGGCCGTCGATCACGGCCATGCCGGGGCAGGTGGGGTTGCTGTCGGTGTGTCCCAACGGCGGGGCGGACGGCGGCGCTGCGGCGGAACCGCGGTCAGAACCTCGGAAGGGTCGACAAAACGGCCCGATGCGGTATCAAGAACCCAGGTGTGCGCGGCGGGAATGTCGAAGTAGAGGCCCACGAGCTCAAGCGGACCCCGTTCCAACGCGCGCCGCACAGCCGGATGGCCGCTCAGGTGCTCCAGCTGAAGCACGACGTTCGCCCGGCCCAGTTGTTCCAGGGGCGACAGCATCTCCGTACCGGGCAGGGGCATCCGGGCCAACGCCGCGCGCGCATGGGTCAGCCAGCCCGCCAGCGCGGAGTCGGGATCCCGGTCGAGGTCGTCGGACAGCAGCGCCTGCATGGCACCGCATCCCGAGTGCCCGCACACCACGATCGAGGGCACCCGCAGGACGTCGACGGCGTAGTCCAGCGCGGCGGTCACCGACAGGTCGGCGTTGCGCCCACCGGCGATCGGGACGATGTTGCCGACATTACGGACGGTGAACAGGTCGCCGGGTCCACTGCTGGTGATGATGTTCGGGACGACCCGGGAGTCGACGCAGGTGAGGAACAGCGCGCTGGGACGCTGACCGTCCGCGAGCTCCCCGAGGGTGCCGCGCAGCAGCGGAGCGGTCCGGCGGTGGAACTCGGCGACCCCCACCAGCATCGTGCCGGCGGCATCCGCGCGGTGCGCGTCGCCGTGGGAGGCCGCCAACTCCTGCCACTGCGACCAGGGGGCGAACCAGCGGGGCAGGTGCGGAACGACGGTACGGCGCCGCTTGGCCTGATCCTCACGTGACGATCGGAACCAGGTGTGGCCGATCTCGTCGACGGTCACCTGCCCGCCCGCCCGCTCGTGCTCGGTGCACCAGGCGTGCAGATGGTCGAACGCCGCATGATCGAGATAGTCGACCACCAGCTCGATCGACACACAGGACCCGGTCGGCACCCGGCCGAGAACCCGGGCGAGGCGCGGCAGGGACAGGAAGCTCAAGGTGCCCTCCACGTCCACCCGCCATGCCTGCCCGGACGCGACGAGACGGATGTTCGACCACAGCACCCGACGCAGAACCAGCCCGAGGGCGGTGAGCATCCCGAGTGC
>NZ_CAUVXI010000218.1:0-8087 GCF_963555845.1 Protofrankia sp. Cas8
GGCGCGCGTAGTCGTCGGCGATCTTGCGGGCGCGGGCCTGTATTCGGGGGCTGGTGCGCTGGTCGCCGGGGGCGAGGTAAGCGGTGGCATAAGGGATGTCCTCGCCTTCGTCGACGATCCGCCAGCCGGGTTCCTCGCCGGAGAGGTCGGTGGCCTCACGGGCGGTGCGTCCGTAGAGCACGGCGACGGCGTCCTTGACGGCGGTCAGTTCGGTGTCGGAGAACCGGGACCGGTCCGCGGGGCGTAGTGGGCGCAGACGGTGCTGTTCGCGGCCGAGTACGGTCTCGGTCGCCATCTCCGCCGCGCCGGAGGCGACCAGCCGGTCCCGGATCGGCCGGAGCGGGCGAGGTGCGGGACCGTGGGGCAGCTTCTGGTACCGCACTCCGGTGATGGGGCGGCCGGTCTGGCGGACGTGCGCGAACTCCGCGAAGAACAGCACCTTGTTGACCTTTGCGATGCCTCCGAAGCGGTCGCCGGCGAGTTCCTCGGCGACCAGGAGGAGCAGTTCGGCGAACTTGTCCTCGTCAGGCTCGGTTGGGATGTCCTCGGCGGCCAGGCTCGCTGCGATGATCCGTTCGTACTCGTCCACCACACGTGCTCCCTGATCAGACCGCTGGTTACGGTCGCCCCGGGGCAACCTTCATCCAGCTTGCTCCATCGAACAGATGTTCACAACTCGGGTGTGGGGTCGTTGCTCTCCGCGCCCAAAATTGGATGATCCTGGATGGGTTGTTGCCTGTGGCTGCTCCAAATGGGATGGGTCGTGGCCAAGGGCCCGAACCCGCGCTGCGGGCGCCGCGATTTCTACCATCGTGCGGTATCCGATCGCGACCTGTGTCGAGGGTTCGGTGTGCGGTTCGAGGCCAGATCCAGTTCCTTCGACCGACTTGCCGCGACAGCGGATCGGTCCGATTATCTAACTAATTGTCCTACCCGTCACATGACGTCACTTCCGGGTGGAGAGCCTGCCTGATTCGGACGTACGCGGCTGACAGATCTGGAGCCAAATGGTCGGCAAATCTGGAGGTCGACCTGTGGCAGATCTGGAACTGGAAAGCTGGCAGATCTGGTGGAAGGTCGAGGCGAGAGCGCCGGCGGCGCATCTGTGCGGTCTGTTCTACCGGTCGCCGTCGATGCCCGGTGTGACCGCTAATGAGCTGACTGTTCTAGACTGATCGCTCGCGGTCGTCGACGATGGTTGCCTGGTCGGACGTGGGGCGGGTGGGTGGTTCCGTTGGATCCGTTGGTTCCGCCTGATCCGGTACGCGTCGGCCCGTACCGGATCCATGCGCGGCTGGGCGTCGGGGGCATGGGCCGGGTGTACCTGGGGACGTCCGCCGCGGCGGAGAAGGTGGCCGTCAAGGTCATCAAGTCGGAGCTGGTCGCGGATGCGGGGGTTCGGGCGCGGTTCGCCGCCGAGGTCGAGAACCTCAGGATGGTCTACGGGTCGCGGGTCGCCCGGTTCGAGGGCGCCGGCCTGGACGACGAGCCGTCCTGGTGCGCGGTCGAGTACGTCCCCGGTCAGACCCTGCGCCAGTACGTGGACCTGCGGGGGCCGCTGGAGCCGCCGCTCGCGGCGATCCTCGGCGCGGCGCTCGTTGAGGGGCTGGCGAAGATCCATGAGGTCGGGTTGCTGCACCGCGATCTCAAGCCGCAGAACATCCTGCTCGGCCCGGACGGCCCGAAGGTGATCGATTTCGGGCTGGCGCTGCTGGCGGACCGGAGCCGGGAGCTCACCGAACCGGGCGCGGTCATCGGGACGGTGGCGTACATGTCGCCTGAACAGGCCCGGGGCGAAAGAGACCTGACACCCGCGGCGGATGTCTACGCGCTGGGCGCCACCCTGGTTGCGGCCGCGACCGGACACCCGCCGTACCGGGGCGTGGGTGGGCCGGCGTTGCTGTGGCATATCGGTGACCCGAACCATCATCCGGATCTCAGCGCCGTGCCGGCCGCACTGGCGTCGGTGCTCGGCGCGATGGTGGCCTTCGAGGCGTCCGCACGGCCGTCGCTCGACGTGGTGCTTGAGCGGCTGTTGGCCGTGGCCACGGCCGGCCGGCGGTCGGAGTCGGGGATGCGCCGCCGTCTCGTGGAACGCACCCACGGTTCGGTGGTCGATGGGCAAGTGATCATGCCGCCGGATGTGGATGATCCGGTGGCAGACCCGGTGGCCGACCCGGTGGCAGACCCGGAGATGACGCGCGATGCCGGGCCACCGCACGTTGTGCCATCACCGGGGCCTGGGATGGGGTCTCGGATGGGGCCTCGGGCGGGGCCGGCGACATCGCAGGCGCGGGCGTCGGTCAGTGTGGAGTGGCTGGTGGCGCGCTTGCGCGCCGAGTACGCCGGTGATGCGGCCTTCTGAATCAGTTCTGAATCAGGGGCGGCCGGCCGTGAGGCTGGGGGCCGTGATGCCGGGAACCATGGGGTCGAGGGACGGGGAAGGGCAGGCGGTGGTGACAGCCGGGTCGCGCGGGTCGTACGCGCCGGGAGCGCGGGTCCTCGTGCGCGACGAGGAGTGGCTGGTGCGCAGCGCTGTCCAGACGGCGCACGACGGCTGCATGATCAAAGTAGTGGGGGCGTCGGAGTTCGTCCAGGACTGCGAGGCGACGTTCTTCGACCGGCTCGAATCGGTCGAGGTGCTGCGCCCGGAGAACACCGTCCTGGTCGCCGATGACACGCCACGGTTCCGCCGCAGCCGGCTGTACCTGGAGGCGCTGCTGCGCCGCACGCCGTTGCCGCGCGGTGAGCGCGGGTTGGCGTTGGCGGATTCGTTCCTGCTCGACCCGAAGACCTACCAGCAGCGCCCGGCCGAGCGTGCGCTCTCGGGCCTGCGCCCGCGGCTTCTGATCGCGGATGTGGTGGGTCTGGGCAAGACTCTGGAGATCGGGCTGATCCTGGCCGAGCTGGCCCGCCGCGGCCGGGGGGACCGCATCCTGGTGGTGACTCCCCAGCAGGTGCTCGAACAGTTCCAGCACGAGCTGTGGACGCGGTTCTCCCTGCCGCTGGTCCGGTTGGACTCGGTGGGTATCGAGCGGATCCAGCGGGAGATCCCGGCCGGACGTAATCCGTTCACCTACTTCAAGCGGGTCATCGTCTCGGTGGACACGGTGAAGAACGTCGGCATGTACGGCCATCACCTGGAGAACATCGTCTGGGATGCGGTCGTGATCGACGAGTCGCACAACCTGATCGGTTCGGCGAGCCTGCGTAACCGGCTGGCGCGGCTGCTCGCCTCCCGTACCGACGCGCTCCTGCTGGCCAGCGCCACCCCGCACAATGGCGACAAGAAGTCTTTCGGTGAGTTGATCAGGCTGCTCGACCCGGCCGCGATCGCCGATGTCGAGCACTATTCGGATGCGGACATCAGCCACCTCTACGTCCGCCGGACGAAGATCGATAAGGAGGTCCGGGACGAGATCAGCGGCGACTGGGCCGACCGGGGCCCGTCCGTGCCGCTGCGGTGCCCGGCGACACCCGCCGAAGAGAAGATCTTCGCCGAGTTCGTGCGGGTCTGGCTGCCGCCCGGCGACGCGGGCACGGCTGATCCGGTGGTGCGTCCGCAGGTGGCGAGCATCGTGAGCAGGGAACGGCGGCTGTTTCCCTACACCCTGCTCAAGGCGTTCCTGTCGTCCCATCACGCGCTGGCGCAGACCGTCGACACGCGGCTGGGCTCGGCGGGCTGCACCGATCCGGCCGAGCGGGCCGCGCTCGAGCGGCTGCGTACGCTGGCGGCGGCCATGACCGACACCGACTCCGCCAAGCTGTCGGCCCTGCTGCGCGAGCTGCGCGGGATCGGTGTCGGCCCGGGGAGCGATGTCCGGGTCGTGGTCTTCTCCGAGCGGATTCCGACGGTGAAGTGGCTGGCCGAGGTGGTACCGGCGGCGCTGGGCTTCACCGGGCGGGCGGCCCGGGACGCAGTGGCGATCATGCATGGCGGTCTGACCGACACCGAACAACAGAAGATCGTCGAGGAGTTCTCCCAAGGGGACATCCCGGTCCGGATGCTGTTCACCGGCGACGTGGCGTCCGAGGGCGTCAACCTGCACCGGGCGTGTCACCAGCTGGTGCACTACGACCTGCCGTGGAGCCTGATCCGCATCGAGCAGCGCAACGGCCGGATCGATCGTTACGGCCAGCGGCTCCAGCCGCAGTTCCGGGCGTTGATCCTCACCTCGGCGGTGGACGGAGCCAAGGACGACACCACGGTCGCCGAGAAGGTGCTGGCCCGGGAGGCCGAGGCGCACCGCAGCCTCGGCAGCGCCGGGGCGGTCACCGGGGAGTATCTCGCCGATCGGGAGGAACGCCGGCTCGTCCAGGACCTGCTCGCCGGGCGCACCGTCGAGGAGTCCCTGTCCCTGGACGTCGGCCCCGAACGCGATGTGCTGGCCGACCTGCTCGCCGGTGTCGGTGCGACCTCGGTCGCGGCGCAACCGCGGCGGGCGGCGCTACCGACCGTGTTCGCCTCTACCGAGCAGTTCGTCCAGGAGGCGTTGCGGGAGGTCTTCGGCTCGCCGGAGGATGCTCTCGCGCTCCGCCGCGAGGACGGGCTGATCGCCTTTGACGCCCCGCCCGATCTGGAACGCCGGATGTCGGACCTGCCCCGCTCCTACCTGGCCGACCAGCGCGTGGACGGGCGGCTGCGGCTGAAGCTGACCTTCGACCGGGAGCTCGCCGGGCGCGCGCTGGACGAGGCCCGTCGGAGCCGCAAGAGCAGCTGGCCTGCCATCGCCTATGTCAGTGACATCCACCCGGTCGTCGACTGGCTGATCGACAAGGTGCTCGTCCGGCTCGGCCGGCAACAGGCGCCCGTCCTGCTCGCCGACGTCGCCGGCCCGGTGTTCTGCATCCAGGGCATCTACTGCAACCGGATGGGCCAGCCGACCGTGGTCGAATGGATGGCGGTGCGTGGCCTGCCCGACATGCCGGATGTCGGGCCCTTGGCCGAGGTGCTGGCACGGGCCGGGGTGAACGCGGCGATGACCAATCCCGCCTCCGGGGTCGATCTCGGACGGTTGCAGGGGCTTGTCCCGGCCGCCGTCGACGCTGCCCGCAGGCATCTGGCGGCGCGGCGCGACGCCTGGGACGCCACGACCGCCGAACCGTTGCGTGTCCACCGGGCCCGCCTGGAGCACTGGCGGCAGCAGAGTCTGCTGCCCGAGACCGCCGCCGCGTCCCAGCGGGCCAGCAGAATGCGCCGGGTGGACGACACCATGCGCGAACAGAACGATCTTGTTGCGCGGCTGGAGACCACCGGCGAGCCGTTGCTGCGCCTGCTCGCGGTCCTGGAGAGTGCCGCGTGAGCTTCGAGTCGCTGACCAACCGGGGCGAATACCTCTCCGCCTACTACCTGGGGGAGCTTCTCCCCGGTGTCCTGAAAAAGGAGTATCTGCCCCGCTGGACGGAGGCGGAGAAGCAGACCGACGCGCGCACCCCGCGGGCCGGCATCCGGGCGTTGCGCCGGACCTACTTCGATCTCAAGGCCGAGATCGTCGAACTCATGGCCGATGACGAGGCCGGCGCCGACGCCGAACAGGACAAGCTTCAGGCCAAACTGCACGAGTTGCATGACGAGGTCCTGCGCGCGCTGGCCTTCTCGCCGCGACCGGCGGAGCGCAGCGTCATCCGGGCCGGGACGGAGCATGTCGTCGCGGTCGCCCACGCCGAGGGCGGGGTGGTGGCGATCGAGTGCGGCTGGGCGACGGACACCGACGCGGCGACCGAACCCGACGGCGCCGGCCGGCTGGCGAACCCGGTGGATGTCGACCTGCGGACGCGGATCGAGCACGGCATGGCGCTCGCCGGCCACCTGTTCGCCCTCGACGACGATCCGCCACGCTATGTGCTCATCCTCACCGGCGGGGTGGTGACGCTCGCCGACCGGCTGACCTGGGGGGAGGGCCGCTACCTGGCGGTCAGCCTCGATGTCGCGTTCGGGCGCAACGACGCCCGGCCCGGCGGCGAACTCGACATGATCGCCGCACTGTTCGGTGCGGACTCGCTGTGCCCGCCGCAGGAGGGTGGCGCCGAGCGCCTCGCCGAGCTGCGGGAGGGGTCCCGGCGGCAGGCGGTCGGCGTCTCCGCGGAGCTGCGGGAGGGGCTGCGGCTGTCCGTCGAGCTGATCGCCAACGAGGTGCTCGACCGCATCCGGGCGGCCGGTGCCCGTCCCGAGCAGATCATGGAACCCGACGAGCTGGGACGTGAGCTCGCCCGGGAGGCGCTGCGCTACCTCTACCGGATCCTGTTCCTGCTCTATGCCGAGGCCCGCCCGGAACTCGGCGTGCTGCCGGTGGACCATCCCGAGTACGCCGAGGGGTACAGCCTCGCCCGGCTCGGCGATCTCGTCTCCCGCAAGCTGATCGGCGAGTCGGCGGGTGGCGGCTTTCACCTGTACGAGTCGCTGGACCTGCTGTTCCGGATGGTCAACGAGGGGCACCGCCCCCGTGCCGCCCAGCCTGAGGCTGCCTCGGACAGGCAGACCGACAGCGACGAGGCCGAGCGCAGCGAGGGTGAGGGCATCCGGTTCGAGCCGTTGCGGTCGGAGCTGTTCCTGCCCGGGGCGATCAAACTGATCGGTCGGGGCGCCGTGCCCCACCCGGGGGACGACGACAGGGACGACGACAGGGATGACGACGGGGCCGACCATGACCATGACGGCGGGGACGGGCGCGGGTCCGACGCACGGACGATCGACACCCGGCTGCGCAACAGCTGCCTGTACGAGGTGCTGCGGCTGCTGATGCTCACCCGCGGTAAGAAGAAGGAACGCGGCGGGTTCATCTCCTACGCCCAGCTCGGCATCAACCAGCTCGGCGCGGTCTACGAGGGGTTGATGTCCTACACCGGGTTCATCGCCGCGGAGGAGCTGTACGAGGTCGCCAAGGGCGGTGACCCCTCCGACGGCAGCTGGATGATCCCGGCGTCGCGGGCCGACGACTACCCCGACGCGGTCTTCGCCCGCGCGCTCGACGACATGGGCCGCCGCACCGGGCCGCGGGTCCGCTACCCGGCGGGGTCGTTCGTGTACCGGCTCGCCGGCCGGGACCGCCAGACCAGCGCCTCCTACTACACCCCGCAGTCGTTGACCGAGGTGACCGTCCAGCTCACGCTGCGGTACCGCCTTGACCAGGATGGCACCACGACGCCCGCCCGCGAGCTGCTGGACTGGACGATCTGCGAGCCGGCGCTGGGCTCCGGGGCCTTCCTCAACGAGGCGATCAACCAGGTCGCCGCCGAGTACCTGCGGCGGCGCCAGCGGGAGCTGGGGGCGAGCCTCGACCCGGAGCGGTACGCCGTCGAGTTGCAGAAGGCCAAGGCGTACATCGCTCTGCACAACTGCTACGGCGTGGACCTCAACCGCACCGCGGTGGAACTGGCCGAGGTGTCGCTGTGGCTGAACGTGATGCACGCCGGTCTGCAGGCGCCCTGGTTCGGCCTGCACCTGCGGCGCGGCAACTCGCTCATCGGCGCCGGCCGTCGCTACTACGAGCCGGCGACGCTCGCCGACAAGGCGTGGCTGACCACCGCTCCCACCGACCATCCGTTCCGGGACGGTGAGCTGCCGGACGGAGTCGTCCACCACTTTCTGCTGCCCGCCGAGGGCTGGGGTGCGGTCGCGGGGGAGAAGGAGGCGAAACAGCTCGCGCCCGAGGAGGCCAAACAGCTGGCCACCTGGCGGCGCGCGATGCTACGCGTGCCCGCGGACAAGGGGAAGAACAGCCAGGTCAAGCGGTTGCAGGGGATCGCGCGTCGGGTCGAGTTCCTGTGGGGGCTGGTGCGCCAGCGCCTGGAGATCTCCGAACGGGAGATCCGCCGGCACATCGACGTCTGGGGCGCCGACGACCTGCCGACGGTCACCGGGGCGGTGCCACGGGAGAAGATCCTCGCAGACCTGGAGGCGCCGGGCACGCCGTACTGGCGGCTGAAGATGCTGATGGACGCCTGGTGCGCGCTGTGGTTCTGGCCGCTGGATTCCGTCGGTCTGCTTGACGGTTCGGCCGCGCAGTACGAGCGGGACGTCGTCATCGTCCGGCACTCCGAACAGGCGCAGCCCGCCGGGGACGCCGTGGTTGCGCCCAGTTGGGCGA
>NZ_CAUVXI010000218.1:8112-9129 GCF_963555845.1 Protofrankia sp. Cas8
GCACTCCGAACAGGCGCAGCCCGCCGGGGACGCCGTGGTTGCGCCCAGTTGGGCGAAGGAGTCGCTGTTCGACTTCGACCTGGATGGCTCGGCGGAGCCGTCCGAATCATCCGAGTCGTCGCTGCCCGGGACATCGCTGCCCGGGACGTCGAAGAGCTCGTCCACGCCGGGACGGACAGCCGGGAAGGTGAAGGCGTCGGCGGTCGAACGGCTCCGACGGCTGGTGCCGCTGCGCAGCCTGGACGACTGGCTGACCTTTGCCGAGGCGTTGGTCGGCGCCAACGACATCGCCGCGGATTCGCTCGGCGCCCATTTCACCTCGCTCGCCGCCCTGGAGGAGTACGAGAACGGGCTGGAGGGCTGGATGGGGATGGACGGCGAGAACCGGCTGCCCGAACGCTTCCCGTGGCTCGGTGTGGTGCGGGAGATCGCCGACCGGCAGGGCTTCTTCCACTGGGAGCTGCACTTCGCCCAGGCCTTCGCGGGCGGCGGCTTCGACCTCCAGGTCGGCAACCCCCCCTGGGTCCGCCCCCGCTGGGAGGAGAACGTCGTCCTAGCCGAACGCGACCCCTGGTTCATGCTCACGGAGAAGCCCCCGGTCGAGACCGTGCGGGCGCGTAAGACAAGCCAGCTTGCGGATGCGGGTGCCTACGGTGAGTTCCTCCGCGAGCTGGCCTCCAACGTCGGCGTGGTGTCGATGCTCGGTTCGTCGGTAACGTACCCGCTCCTGGCCGGAACCCAGCCGGACCTCTACCGCGCCTTCATGTGCCGGGTATGGGATCACCAGAATTTGGTGGGCACGGCTGGCCTGATCCACCCGGATACCCACTTCGGCGGTACGCACGAAGGACGGTTGCGGTCGGTGGCGTACCGGCACCTGCGAGTACACGGAAGTTTCGTCAACGTGGCGAACTGGGCCTTCAGCGACGCGAGCCGAAACATCGAATTCGGCCTGCATGTCTATGGTCAACCTCGCGACATTCATTTTCGGCACGTCAGTAGTCTGTATGGTGCGAA
>NZ_CAUVXI010000219.1:0-9082 GCF_963555845.1 Protofrankia sp. Cas8
AACCGTCGAAAAAGGCGAGTTCCACCGCTTCGCGCAGCAGCGACGGGAGATCCGCCACACCACGACGCACGATCGCCGCGGTGACCTCGGTCAGCACCACCGTGTCGGCGGCCGGGCCGTCGGGCGTTGCGGCCAGTTCCCGGGCGACGGTCTCGGACGGCCTGCGCGCGCTTTCCCGCCGGACCCAGTCCACCGCCCGACGCCGGGCCATGACGACCAGGTAGGCGCGCAGGCCGCCGCGGTCAGGATCAAACCGCAACGGGTGCTCCCACAGGTGTACCAGGACGTCCTGGACGACCTCGGCCGCGGCTTCGCGGTCCGCGGTGATCTGGGCGGCCGCGGCGGCGAGGTAGCGGGCGTAGCGCGCGTGCACCTGCGCGAGCGCGTCGGCGTCGCCGGCGGCGAGGCGGGCATGCAGGTCACGAAGCTGGTCCGGGGGGAAGTCATCGGGACGTTCGGACACCGGACGCCGCAGGGCAGGAGCAGGATCCGATGCACCGTCGGTTTGCGATGCATGGGCGGCCTGGGGTGGCTGTGTCGCCGGAGGCGGCTGCTGCATGGGCGGCATGGGCGGCATGGGCTGCATGGCGGCGGTCAGCGGCGGGACCCGTATCAGGGAGGCGGCCGCGGGCGGGTTGTCCGCACCGCGGGGTGCGGCTGCGGAAAGCACGGCGCGAAGTGTCCCATGACCGGGATGGGCAGTCCACCAGTGCCTGTCCCGGCTGCCATCCGTGCGCGGTTCAGGCGTGACGCATCAGGGTAGTTGATCTCAAGGTGGACGGCCTGTTCGATGCCGGTCGGGTCTTCCCCTCCTTGCCGGCGATCTGGCCCCGGGCGCCTGGAATTCACCTCGCGAGGGTGACCGACCGGGCGTTACCGCTCGGCGGCGGTAAGGAGGTCGGCCGGTGGGTAGTGCAGGGGTGAGCGATGTCGTGACTCGCGAACCTTCTACCGGCCGTGTGGGTCGGGGAACCAGAAGGGCGTGCGGACGACCGAGGGGGTAGTCGTGCAGACCCATTATCAGTACCCGCTGCTCAGCGTCTTCTGGACGATGCTGTGGTTCTTCCTGTTCCTGCTGTGGTTCTACCTGTTGTTCGCCGTTATATCCGACGTTTTGCTGAGCCACGATCTGTCCGGTTGGGGAAAGGCGGCCTGGATCATCTTCGTCATCCTGTTGCCCTTGTTCGGCATCCTGGTGTATCTGATTTTTCGGGGCGACAGCATGCATGAACGGGCTGCCCGGCGGTCGGCACGTCAGGAGGAGGACTTCCGCGACTACGTACGCACGACCGCGGGAACGGCGAGTCCATCCGAGGAGTTGTCCAGGCTTGCCGAACTGCGGGACCGCGGTGCGATCTCCGACGCGGAGTTCGAGCAGATGAAGGCCAGGGTTCTCGCCTGATCCCGGTATTCGGCGGCGTCCGGCGGCGTTGCGGGTTTTTGATCGTTCCTGGCTGGATAATTTCCGCACCACCGTGGTGGTGACCGCCGTGGGGAGGCGCGTTGGGCAGGTGGAAGGCGCTGGTCGTCCTCGGTGCGGCACAGTTTCTCATGGTGCTGGACGCCGCGGTGATGAACGTTTCGATCACTCGGCTCGTCGAGGATTTCGACACGAGCGTGACCGCGATCCAGGCGGTTATCACTGCCTACTCGCTGGTGATGGCCGCCTTTATGATTACCGGTGGAAAGATTGGTGATCTGTGGGGTCGGCGACGTACGTTCACCGTCGGCCTCGTCATCTACGGGATCGGATCGCTGATCACCACACTGGCACCCACACTTGTCATTCTGACCGTGGGCTGGTCGGTTGTCGAGGGACTGGGCGCCGCATTGGTGCTGCCGGCACTGGCCGCACTTGTCAGTGGCAACTACGCCGGCCGCGAACGGGCGGTCGCCTATGCGGTGATCGGTGGGCTGGCCGGTGCCGGTATTGCCGTGGGTCCGCTGCTTGGCGGTTGGGTGACCACGGAGTGGACGTGGCGCGTCGTGTTCGCCGGCGAGGTCGTCCTGGTCATGCTGATTCTCAGCATGGTCCGGTGGATTCGGGACCCAGCCGTTTCGCGTGACCCAACCGTTTCTCGTGACATAGCCGTTTCGCGTGACCCAGCCGTCGCGGCCGGCGGCGGTTTCGACGTCTTCGGTGCGTTCCTGTCAGCGCTGGGGCTTTCACTGGTCGTCATCGGGATCCTGCAGAGCAGTTCATGGGGATGGCTGCGGCCGAAGAATTCACCGGTGGCGCCGTTCGGATTCTCCCTCACCCCGTTTGTGGTGGCGGCCGGCTTCGCGGTGCTGATGGCGTTGCGCTCCTGGGAGGCTCACCGGGAGCGATCCGGTTGCGATCCGCTGGTGCGGTTTGCGCTGCTGACGGTTCAACCGCTGCGATCCGGGCTGGCGGTACTCGGCATCCAGAACGTGATTCTGCTCGGGCTTTTCTTCACGATTCCGCTCTATCTTCAGGTCGTTCAGGGATTCAATGCCTTTGAGACGGGGCTGCGGCTGCTGCCCGTCTCGGTCACAATGCTGGCAACCTCGATCAGCGGTCCGGTGCTCGGTCGGGTGGTCGGCCCACGTCTGGTGGTGCGACTGGGCCTGCTGGTGCTGATGGGTGCATCCCTCTTCCTGGTGGCCGCGGTCGACCCGCGGATCGACGACCTGAGGTTCGCGGTGGCCATGGCGGTGCTGGGTGTCGGGCTGGGACTACTGGCATCACAGCTCGGCAACGTCGTGCAGTCCTCGGTCGGCGAATCGGACCGTAGCCAGGTCGGGGGCTTTCAGTACACCGCCCAGAACCTCGGTTCGGCACTCGGAACCGCGCTGATGGGAGCAATCGTGATCAGCGCCCTTTCCGTGGCGCTCCAGAATCGCGTCGAGAACGACCCGCGGATCTCCGAGCCCGTCCGAGCGCAGGTCGGGGTGCAGCTTGAGGCCGGGGTCGGCTTCGTGTCCACCGAGCAGGTGCGGGCCGCGTTGGCGAGCACCGCGATACCGCCGGCGCAGGCGCAGGCCCTTGTCGAGCGCTACGCCGACGCGCAGCTCGCCGGACTGCGAGCAGCCATGCTCACCGCCGCAGCCGTGGCTCTCGTCGGTCTGGCCTTCACCCGATCCCTTCCAACCGTGCCGATTGTCGCGGGTGCGCAGCACGCTCACGCGGGCGCCCACAGACGCGCCACGATATGATCATCGTAGCCACTGGCCAGCCACCGATCGCCGTTGTCGGGACTGGTCGCGCTCCTACCGGTGGGCGGGCAACCGCGGTGCTTTGGACAGCAGGGCAAGCAACGTGCGCAGCTCCTCTGGAACCGGCTCGCTGAAGCGCCGCACGAGTCGGTGTCCAGCCCGGTCAACCTCCAGGGTGTAGGTGAAACGGTCGGGGCGGGCCGCCGGGGTGGAGGCGCGGTCTGGACGGTTTGCGGTAGCCTCCACATCAGCGGCGAGGCCACGCAGCTGTGCGGCTTCGTCGGCTGGGAGCTCGGCGGTGTCCAGGCCACGCCTGATCGCCTGTCCGACGAAACCTCCTGATCGCTCCAGGACGATCCGCACGTGTTCATCAACCATCCTGTTATTGTCGCCTATGATCGTGTCGGCGACACGGGTTCGCAGCTTCCGGCGTCGCGAGATCTGGAACGCGGTTCCACAGCCGGAGCTCCAGCCGGAGCTCCAGCCGGATCTACATGATGACGCCCACGGCGCGCCATGCCTGCGTGACGGCCGCCACCTCGTCGTCACCGAAGAGCGCCCGGGCCTGTCGGATGGTGAGCGAGGCGAAGGCCCGGAACGTGGAGTTCGGCCGCAGCTGCGGCGCCCGTAGCGTGTCGTACCAGATGAGCCCCGCCTTCTCCCACGCCTTGCCGCCGATGGCCGCCGCGGCGAGGTAGAAGGCATGGTTGGGGATGCCGGAGTTGATGTGTACACCGCCGTTGTCGGTCGTGGTGCGCAGGTAGTGGTCCATATGGCCGGGCTGGTCGTCGGCCCCGAGTACCGGATCGTCGAACGCCGTTCCAGGTTCCTTCATGGACCGCAGCGCGACCCCGGCCACACCGGGTGCGAGCAGATCCGCACCGATCAGCCAGTCGGCCTCCTCGACGGTCTGGCCCAGCGCGTACTGCTTGACGAGTGAGCCGAAAACGTCGCTGACAGACTCGTTGAGGGCGCCGGGCTGGTTGAAGTACATCAGCTGCGCCTCATCCTCGGTCACGCCGTGTGTCAGCTCGTGTCCGATGATGTCCAGCGAGGTGGTGAAGCCCTTGAACATCTCGCCGTCACCGTCGCCGAACACCAGCTGCCGACCATCCCAGAAGGCGTTGTCGTAGTGGTCGCCGTAGTGGACCGTCGCGTGCAGCGCGACTCCCTCGTCGTCGATGGAGTCACGGTCGTAGACGGTCTGGAAGAACGTGAACGTCGAGCCGAGACCGTCGTATGCCTCGTTGACGGCGGCGTCGTCGCTGGCAGTGTCTCCTTCGGTGCGTACCGCCCGTCCCGGCAGGGTCTCGGTGCCGGCGGCGTCACCGATCACCCGGTCGGCTGTTCCAGTCGGCGCCAGCCGGGGCACCTGCGTGCCTTTGGACCCGCCCCGCAGCAGGGCGTTGTGTACGCGCACGGAACGCACCGAGGTGTCGCGGGCCAGCGTGGAAAGCGCCCAGGAGCGCTGGTCGTCGGTGCCGTTGCGCGCGATGCGTTCGAGCATGTGCGGCGGTACGGCGCACGGCGTGCAGCGATGGTACCCAGCCATGACAGACAACCCCCGGAGGACGAATGCGAACGTCGGATCCCGGTCTCGTCGGCCGCGGCGTCACCGAACCGCTGGCCGCAGCGTCACGGACCCACCACAGACCATGACGGATATTACCTTATATGTCTACCGTTGTTGTGACTACATTGTTTTTCACTGATATGCCTGGGCCGCACTGTCTGGATCGCACTGTCTGGGCCCTCTATCCGACGAGGCCGGTCATGCGGGAGACTCGGCCCATGCTGCGGGTGGGGCTGACCGGTGGGATCGGCGCGGGCAAGAGCGCGGTGGCGCGGCTGTTGACTGATCACGGTGCCGTCGTCATCGATGCGGACGCGATCGCCCGGGAAGTCGTCGCCGTCGGTACACCGGGGCTGCGGGCCGTCGTGGACGAGTTCGGGCCGCAGATGCTGTGCGCCGACGGCAGCCTCGATCGGGAGGCGCTCGGGGCTGTCGTGTTCGCGGACCCCGCCGCCCGCCGCCGCCTTGAGGCGATCACACATCCGCTGGTCGGCGCGGAGGCGACCCGTCGCATGGCCAATGCTCCGGCCGACGCGGTGGTCGTGTACGACGTGCCGTTGCTCGTCGAGGCCGGCCTGTCCGGCGGCTACGACGTGATCGTCGTCGTGGTGGCGCCACGCGAGGTCCGCCTTGCCCGCCTGGCCGATCGGGGGCTTGCGCGGGAGCAGGCGCTGGCGCGGATGGCCAACCAGGCGTCGGACTCCGCCCGCCGCGCGGTGGCCGACATCCTCGTGGACAACAGCGGCAGCCCGGAAGATCTTCATGACCAGGTGGCTGAGGTGTGGAAGCGTCTTTCCGCGTCCATCGCGTAGGCCGGACGGAAACTGTCGGACCTCTGTGGTGTTGTAGGACACGTGAGCCCCACCGCCGATCGCCCCGGTAAGGACATCGAGCGTTCGACTGCGCCGTTGCGGGTCGTGTCGGACTTCGAGCCGGCCGGCGACCAGCCGGCCGCGATCGCGGAGCTTGCCCGCCGCGTCCGTGCCGGTGACACCGACATCGTCCTGCTCGGCGCGACCGGTACCGGCAAGTCGGCGACCACCGCGTGGCTCGTTGAGGAGCTGCAGCGCCCGACACTGGTGATGGCGCCCAACAAGACCCTCGCCGCGCAGCTGGCCAACGAGTTCCGGGAGTTGCTGCCGGACAATGCCGTCGAGTACTTCGTGTCGTACTACGACTACTACCAGCCAGAGGCCTATATCGCCCAGACCGACACCTACATCGAGAAGGACTCGTCGATCAACGAGGAGGTCGAGCGGCTGCGCCATTCGGCCACGATGAGCCTGCTCACGCGCAGGGACGTGGTGGTCGTGGCGAGCGTGAGCTGCATCTACGGTCTGGGCACCCCGCAGGAGTACATCGAACGCATGGTCCGGCTGCGGGTCGGGGAGGAGATCGAACGCGACAGGTTGTTGCGCCGGTTCGTCGACGTCCAGTACACCCGCAACGACCTGGCCTTCACCCGTGGAACGTTCCGCGTCCGCGGCGATACCGTCGAGGTGTTTCCCGCCTACGAGGAGCTCGCAGTCCGGATCGAGATGTTCGGGGACGAGATCGAACGGCTGACCTATCTGCATCCGGTGACCGGAGAGATCGTTCGCGACGCGACCGATGTGTTCGTCTTCCCCGCCACCCACTATGTCGCCGGCCCGGAACGGATGGAGCGGGCGATAGCGGGCATTGAGACGGAGCTGACCGAGCGGCTCGCCGAGATGGAACGCCAGGGAAAGCTGTTGGAGGCCCAGCGGCTGCGGATGCGCACCACCTATGACATAGAAATGATGCGCCAGGTCGGTTTCTGTTCGGGTATCGAGAACTACTCCCGGCATATTGACGGGCGTCCCGCCGGCACGGCGCCGTACACGTTGCTCGACTACTTCCCGGACGACTTTCTGCTGGTCATCGACGAGTCGCACGTCACGGTCCCACAGATCGGCGGGATGTTCGAAGGCGACATGTCCCGCAAACGCAACCTGGTCGAGCACGGCTTCCGGCTGCCCAGCGCCATGGACAACCGGCCGTTGCGTTGGGAGGAGTTCTGCGCACGCATCGGCCAGACGGTGTATCTCTCGGCGACACCGGGGCCATACGAGATGGCCCGTTCCGACGGGGTGGTCGAGCAGATCATCCGTCCGACCGGCCTGCTCGATCCGGAGGTCGTCCTGAAGCCGACCCAGGGTCAGATCGACGACCTTGTCGGCGAGATCCGGACGCGTGCCGAACGTGACGAACGGGTGCTGGTCACGACGTTGACCAAGAAGATGTCCGAGGATCTCACCGACTATCTCCTCGAACTCGGTATCCGTGTCCGCTACCTGCACAGTGAGGTCGACACCCTGCGTCGCATCGAGCTGCTCACGGAGCTACGCCGGGGCGAGTTCGACGTGCTCGTCGGCATCAACCTGCTGCGGGAGGGTCTGGATCTACCCGAGGTCTCACTGGTCGCCATCCTGGATGCGGACAAGGAGGGCTTCCTGCGGTCGGACAAATCGTTGATCCAGACCATCGGCCGGGCGGCCCGGAACGTCTCCGGTCAGGTGCACATGTACGCCGACAAGGTGACCCCGTCGATGCGCAGGGCCATCGACGAGACGAACCGCCGGCGCGTGAAGCAGATCGCCTACAACACCGAGCGTGGTGTCGACCCGCAACCGTTGCGCAAGAAGGTCATCGACATCCTCGATGACCTTGTGCGGGAGAGCGCAGACGGTGAGATGATCGGCGGTGGTGGTCGCGCACAGTCCCGTGGGAAGGCCTCGGTTCCCGGCATGTCCTCGAAGGGCGCGTCGGGGAAGAGCGGTCGGGATGGCGCGGTCGGGCGGCACGCGGCGCAGTTGGCGGGGATGCCTCGAGCCGACCTGGCTGCGCTCATCCGCCAGCTCGACGACCAGATGCACGAGGCTGCCAAAGAGCTGCAGTTTGAGCTGGCCGCTCGCCTGCGCGACGAGATCTCCGAGCTGAAGAAGGAACTACGGGGCATGGAAGCCGCCGGAACATAGCCGCCGCTATCTGTTACATGTTCGAACCATCTCGCCCCCGCAAACCGTCAAAATCCGTGTATTCAGTAGCTCCGCAGAAAATTCATGCCGACAATATTTTCGATCGAATTTTTGATCAGTTCTGGATCTCCAAGTGTGATCAGTACTTCGAATATCAAGATCATATTCTTGTGGCCTGGCTCTTGGTACCGCTTATCTTCCTCATTCTCTTCCGGGTCATCCATATTTTGATCGAGTCGAGCCTCGAATCCGGTTCCATCAAGGGAGTAGTACTCGCCCAAGTAGCTACTGCTGCGGGCCTGTGGTTTCGTTCCCAGCGCGTCGCCGAGCTCCTCGGCCAGCTTGTCGATATCCGTCCGAGGGGAGCCGTAGAGGAGTATCTCGTTCATCATTTTGGAAAAACAATGGAAGGAGATCTACACAAAATTAGTCATCATTTGCTGATGTTTTTCTTCAAAAGTGCTATTCCTGTAATGTTGTGAACGATTCTATCGAATTCTTCTGTTTCCATATCGATGGCCACTTGAAATAGTAAAGAAATATCCTTTCTGTCGGGCCGATGGTACCCATCGTCATCCTCCTCATCCTCAAAATCGGCATATTTGTTTGGCTTGAGGCTGCCTCGGATGTGATCCGAATAGAATTCGTAGTAGAAACCTATATAGCTGCTCTCGCGCGCTTCTGGCTCAATCTTGAGGGCGTCGGCGAATTCGGCGGCGAGATTTTCGATGTCGGATCGCTGTGTTCCGTAGAGGTAGTGGGTGGTCATGATTTCGGCAGCACGATCGAAGGTGCCTTGTTCTGAGCTGTCGCAACATTTTTATAAATCATAAAGTTTACGTTCCTTCCGGCGAGTTCGGACATCCCATGTCGTAGATCAAACAGTTTTAACGCCCGCAGATATTCCTCTTCCGCGCGGTCGAGAGGGCCGGTTCGAGTCCCTCGACCGCGAAGACTCATACCTAGGTCACGTGCCCGTTCGAGTAGCGACGGGTCGGCTATGGCGACGTCGAAGTCGCTTCGTCTACCCAAGTCAAATGGTATCCGATCTCTGAAGCTGATGCCGGTTACCGAGCTTCCTTGCATGATACCTTGTGCTTTCGGGTATCCAGCCTGTTGTAAACCTTCATGGAGCGAATCGGAGAACCGGCGGAACTCCTCCTGGTCGGCGAAGCCGAGAGGGATGCCGTTCCGGATTTGATGTTGCAATCCGCGAGTCGAGCGAAGAGCGTTCCTAGCCGTGTTATGAGCGCTACCGAAGGGTTCGCCGGCGGCCATGATTATATGCCCGTCGGGGGTCACGGCGGCCTGGTGGGGGAGCAGGCTCTTGACC